>CBQVAZ010000083.1:0-10185 GCA_967720205.1 uncultured Gemmatimonadaceae bacterium
GGGTTTTCCGGCCATCTGTGCTTTGGGTAACGGGCGCGCAGCTGCGTGCGCACTTCGCGGTAGGCGCCCTTCCAGAAGCTCTCCAGGTCCTGGGTCACTTGTACGGGCCGCTGGTTAGGCGCGAGCAGGTGCAGTGTCAGCGGCACGCGACCGCCAAGGACGCGCGGTGTCTTCGTCAGGCCGAAGAGATCCTGCATGCGAGCCGCGAGAATTGGTGCGCTCGGATCTCCGTAGTCGATGCGAGCGCGAAAGCCCGACGGCGTCGCGAAATGCGTTGGCGCCAGGTCGTCGAGCTTCGCGCGCTGCTGCCAGGAAAGCAGCTGCATGAGCGACTCGGCGAGTGGGATGCGCGCGATCTCTTCACGGCGCCTAACGCCGCCGATTCGAGGTGCGAGCCAATCGCCGGCGGTACGGCGCAGGCCAGCCGGAGAAACATCGGGCCAGGACGCATCATGCGCGTGCATGAATGCCATGCGATCGCGCAGGGCCGTCGCTTCCTTGGTCCAGGACACGAGCGCGAAGTCGTCGGCGACGATCGCTTCGAGCACAACCTGTTGCACTCGATCGGCGTCGGGTACGGGAAGCGGATCGTCGGACAAAACGAGCGCGCCCAGCATGCGTCGACGCTGGGCACGTACTGCGCCGGCTGCAACGTCCCAAGCAATTACGTCTTCGCTCACGATCTGATCGGCGAAGTGCCGTTCGATTTCGGCGATTGCGATGGGCGCGGCGAGGAGAATGAGGCTTTCGGGCTGCTTGCCGTCGAGCTCGGCCGCAACAATGTACGGCTCGTTATGCAGAGTAGTGCCGGGCGCGAGCTTTGCGCCAACACCGTTGCGCAGCACGTACCTGGCGTTGGGTCCAGGGCGACGTTGAGCGATTCGATCCGGATACGCGAGCGCGAGAAGCACGCCGGATTGTTCGCCATTCGTTGGTCGCCTCGACGCGGCGTTCTTGCGACGCCAACGGTCCGCCGCCGTGCGAAAACGCTCCAGCGCGGCGCGGTCGACGCCAGCGCTCGGGCGTCCTCCATGGAGCAATTCGACCCGCGCGCGCACATCGGGATCTCGCTCGCCGAGAGGTCCGACAATGATGTCGCGCTCCTCGAGCAGAGCCGCGAGATCGCACGCGAGCGCGCGCAGATCTCCGCGTCGCGCCGTCACGAGCATGTGCGCAAGCCGCGGGTGTGTACCTAACGCGGCTAACTCGCGGCCGTGTGCGGTGATTCGGCCGTCTGCTTCGAGGGCGCCGAGCTCGCGCAACAGCTCACGCGCCTGCGCGAACGAACCGGCGCTCGGTGGATCGAGCCACCGCAGATCGCCAGGGTCGGCGACGCCCGCCGCTGCGAGATCGAGCGCGAGCGGTGCCAGGTCGGCTTCGAGGATTTCGGGGATGTCCTGCTGCCTCAAGAGCGCGTCATCGGCTGCGGCCCAGAGCCTGTAACAAACGCCGGGAGCGATGCGTCCCGCGCGGCCGCGTCGCTGATCGGCTGCAGAACGAGAGACGCGAACTGTCTCGAGTCGCGTCATGCCGCTGCGCGGCGAGTAACGCGGGATGCGCGTCAGGCCCGTGTCTATGACGACGCGTACGCCTTCAATCGTTAGGCTCGTTTGCGCGATTGTGGTCGCGAGTACAATTTTGCGAGTCCCAGGCCGGCTGGGTTGGATGGCGCGGTCCTGATCGGCGAGCGGCATGGCGCCGTAGAGCGGAACGATGTACGTCCCGAGTGGAAGCTGCCGGTTGCCGAGCCCTTCGGCAGCATGGCGGATCTCACCGGCGCCGGGAAGAAACGCGAGCACGTCACCTGTCTCATCGCGGAGTGCGCGCTCGATGGTTGCGAGGAGCGTTGCCTCACGAGCCGCTGCGTCGCGCGGCGGAATATGATGCGTGGTGACAGGAAAGAGCTTCCCTTCGCTCGTGACGATCGGCGCATCGCCTAACAGTTGTGCGACGGCCGGCCCCTCGAGCGTCGCCGACATTACGAGCAGTCGCAGATCGTCGCGAACGAGACGCTGCGAGTGCAACGACAAGGCGAGTCCGACATCGGCGTTGAGGCTGCGCTCGTGAAATTCGTCGAAGATCACGAGCCCGATGCCCTCGAGCGTTGGATCCTCGGCGAGCATGCGCGTGAGCACGCCTTCAGTGACGACTTCAATGCGAGTGCGCGAGCTGACACGCGACTCGGCACGAACGCGAAAGCCGACCGTTTCTCCGACGTCCTCCGTGATCTGCTGCGCCATGCGCTGCGCCGCAGCACGAGCGGCAAGTCGTCGCGGCTCGAGCATCACGATGCGCGTATGGCGCAGCCACGGCTCTTCCAAAAGAGCAAGCGGGACTCGCGTTGTCTTTCCGGCACCAGGGGGTGCGACCAGCACCGCGCTCGTCTTCTCTCGCAGCGCATCGCTCAGCGGCGAGAGTACGTCATCGATTGGCAGCGGGCTGAACGTGTGTTTGCGCATAACGCCGAGGAGAAAGGGAACTTACATTCGGCGCGATGCCCGAGCTTCCTGACGTCACTGTTTACATCGAAGCACTGGAGCGATTTGCCGTAGGGCACACGCTCGAGCGGGCGCGCGCAATCAATCCATTCATTTTGCGCTCCGTAGATCCGCCGCTTAGCGCCGTCGAGCAGCGCGAGGTGATCGGAACGGCGCGAGTGGGCAAGCGCATCGTACTGAGTCTGGCGGATGATCTGCACATCGTGATTCACTTGATGATTGCGGGGCGACTGCGCTGGCGTGACAAAGGAAAGAAGCCTCCGGGCAAAATCGCGCAGGCGACGTTCGAGTTTCCGCACGGAACGTTGTTCCTGACGGAGGCTGGATCGAAACGACGGGCTTCGCTGCACGTGGTGCGCGGCATCGATGCGGTTCGCGCGATGGACCGCGGCGGGATCGACGTTTTTGTAGCATCTGGCGACGAATTCGCCGCGAAGCTGCGCGGGGAGAATCACACCCTGAAACGGTCACTCACCGACCCACGCTTCTTCGACGGCATCGGCAACGCGTACTCTGACGAGATCCTGCATCGCGCCAAGCTCTCGCCGATGACGCTGACGTCGAGACTCACTGACGAGGAGATCGCGCGGCTATTCGACGCAACGCGCGATACGCTCAGCGACTGGATCGGTCGTCTGCGCGCGGAGGTTGGCGAAGGGTTTCCGGAGACTGTGACGGCATTCCGCGAGGGGATGGCAGTGCACGGTCGTTTTGGGAAACCGTGTCCGGTGTGCGGGACGCCAGTCCAGCGTATTCGTTATGCAGACAACGAGACGAATTACTGCGCGCGCTGCCAGACGGGTGGAAAACTCTTAGCAGATCGAGCGATGTCGCGACTACTGAAGCAAGATTGGCCGCGATCCATTGACGAGTTGAGTGAAGCGTAAGCGTCTTGCAGTCACTCCGCGTTCGTCCGCGCTGGCGCTTTTATACGGTAACGCACATAGACTGAGCCGCTCTTGAGCGGGCGACATTCGAGCAACTCGAGATTGATCTGCTTCGGCAGCGCGTGAAAGAGCGGGATGCCGCTGCCAAGTAAGACTGGCTGGATGTTGAGACCGATCTCGTCGATCACGTCCGCTTGCAGGAGAGTGTGCGCGAGCTCGCCGCCGCCAAGAACACAAATTCCCTTGCCCGGCTGCTGTTTGAGCGCGCGCATGAAAGCGACTGGATCCTCGGCGACGATCTCGACGTCGACGCCGGGCTTTCGCTCGAGCGTGCGAGAAAAGACATAGTTCTTCGCGCCCGGATACGAAGTCGTGCCGAGTTTGACGGCAACCTCGTACGTTTTTCGTCCCATCACGACCGTATCGATTGTCTTCCAGTACTCGCCGCTGATAGCGGCTACTTCGTTGTCCCAGACGAGCCAATCGGTCCCGTGGTCAGATCGGGCGATGAAGTTGTCCAGGCTATTCGCGAGCCCGAAGGTGACGAGGCGCATTGCCTAACGTCTGGCGGCGAGGACGGCGCCGACGCCTATGAGCAGGGAGCCGAGGACGGGGCCGATCGGGGAAGAGAGCGTGCGAGTGGCGATCGCGGCTGCGACGATGAAACCGAGGATCGCGCCGGCTGTCACTCGACCGCGCGACGCGCGCGGGATCCACTTGCGCCATTCCGCCAGACGGACAGCACCCACAATGGCGAGCGCGCCACCTAACAATGCGCCGATGAATAGCGGGTGATCACCAAACGCGCCGCCCAACATCGACCCGGCGACCGCACCGGCTCCGCCGAGGAGCCACGTGACAAGGAAGAGGCCGATCACGTGTGTGCTTTTATGTCTGCGCGGCTTTGCGTTCACGCGCGAGCTCTTTCGCGCGCTTCACCGACGCCTGCACGAGCGTCTTGAGCGCTCGCTGATTTACATCCTCGAGGCGTTTGATGTAAACACAACCTTTCCCAGTCTTGTACTTGCCGAGGTCCTTTAGCGCGCCGCTGAATTCGAGCGTACCGGGCATGAGGTAGAGCGTGAGCGCTTCCTTACGGGGAGAGAAGCCGACGAGAAACCACTCCAGCTCGCGTCCGCTGTCGTAGTGGTACGTGTAGTCGCCGAAGCCGATGATGCTGGTCCCCCACATTTTGGGAGGAGCCTTCGTGACTTGCTGCATCAGCTTCGCGACCGTTAGGCAGTCGGCTCGACGCTGCGCGTCTTTGACACCTGCGAGAAACTTGTCGACGTTGGCGGACGTTGCTTTGGTTTTGAGCTCAGCCATGGGAACGCCGGTTCCAGATTGTTGAGTGCCTAACGTGCACCGGCGCGCAGCACGCCCAAAACGACCAGCTGCATGGAGGGTGTTTTCCGGCGATCGCTGAGACGCATGCGCCAGAATACTGCGCTCGTTTGGCGACCGGGAGCCAGCACCTGGTCGGTGCCCAACGCTGCGCTGAAGTCGAATACGGCGCCCACACCGCTTTTGGCATTCGTTGCGTTCAGAAACGTCGGCGCGTATTTGCGTTCTTCCTCACTATCGAGCGGCCCGCCGAAGCCGCGCACTTCCACGCGCAGCGGACCGAAGATCGTGTCAGTCGAGACGTTCTTGAGCCGGATGCGCAGCTCGAGTTCTCCGCTTGCGGCATCATCCACGGTCGGATCGAAGACGAACTCGAGTTTCGTGGTCACGTCTTGCGCCGCGGTCGTGGGTCGCGTGACGGTAGGCGGACCGGTGTCCGGTGGGAAATAGGCGTCCAGGGGATGCGGTTTGCGCGGCAAGGGCGGCCGCTGAACCTGGATAGCCGCGGTCCAGAGCTGAAACGTGCCGCTCCGTGCGTCGGCCCAGAACGGATGGAAGGCGCCTAACGAATCAATTGTTAGACCTAAGTAGTCGCCCCCATTGGCCCAGCGGCTCGCTCCGGACGTGAGCGCCAACGTGGTCCCTTCACCCGCGCCGCGGAACATCATAGGCTCGAGCCGCTCGTTTCCGGCGCCGGACGCACGCGATGGTTCATTCGAGATGCGCACCGGCGGCAGGAAGCTCGCTCCGCCGTCGATGGATGCCGTGAAGTACTCGTGCCACCCTGCGTCCGGCACGTTGCGCGTATCGTAAAAGGAGATCCCGATGGTTCCCATCTGATTCACGGCGATACGCGGCTGGAATTGCTTAGCCCCTTTGGGTGCCGACGCGTCGACCGGTCGAGGTGCGCTCCACGTTGCGCCGCGGTCGTCAGAATACGCGAATGCCGTGCGCGGACCTTCCTCGGTGAAGTCGCTCCAGACCATGTACACCCGATCGCGGTGGGCTTCACTGGGATCGACCGCAAAGCCCGGGTCGGAATGGAGGCGTACATCGGGATGGGAGCGCCGGAAGCCCTTGCCTAACGGGACGATCTTACGCGGAGGCGTGAAGGTGACTCCGCCATCCTTGGAGATCGCGCTCCAGTAGTTGCTGCCTTGCCACGTCGAGTCTTGCTGCGGCGTGATTGGAAAGTCTATCCACGTCACGAGAAGATCACCGTCGCTGAAGACGGCCATCTTCGTCACGTTGACGCCGTGATCGATACCGCTGGTGAATTGCACGGGACCGGTCCATGTGCGGCCGTCATCTTCCGAGCGGAAGAGTCCGAGCTTGTACTCGCGCCCGTAAAGCGCGCTCAGATAGATCCGACCGGAGAAACGGCCGGGCGTTTGATCGACGGCGAGCATCTCGTGGTCGTATGACGCGCCGAGGTCGGCCGGCTTGGAGGACCAGGTCAGTCCACCGTCTTCCGATCGCCAGGCGTACAGGAAGGCGCGCACGCGGCCAGTCTCGTCAGGCGCGAAGGCCAGACAGGTGAAGATTGCCGTGCCACGCGGCGTGAACGCCACCTGTGGATCGCCGCCGCCCCAGCGAATGAGCTCGGGGAAACTGCGATCGATCCATGTCTGACCGGCGTCATGTGACGCGTAGGTTTTACAGTGGAAGCCACCGCCGGGTCGGCCGCCGATGATCGAGCCGCCTAACAAATTTCGCGGATCGCGCGGATTCGCCGCGATCATCGTCTCGACATGCGCGGCGTCGCCGTCACGGCTCACGAGAAACTCGGGCCCCACGACGATGCGTGTGGGCTTGGGGACTGGCGTGGTGGCCTTGGGCGTATTTCCCGTCCTCGCGCTCTGCGCGAGAGCGACGCCTGGCAGCGCTACACAGACCAATGCACGCCTAACGAAATGGGACATGAACGCCTGAGGTCTAAGGTCTTAGGAATTGGGTCAAAGCTCAAAGGTCAAAGCGAGCGTAGAGGCGCCACGATTGCTTTGACCCTTGACCTGTGACCTTTGACCTCGCGGTCCTACATCGCCGCGGCATCCCGCTTGTACTTCTGATACCAGCTCATCATGTACAGCTGCGTGCGCAAGAAATTGCTCGGCCGCGAGCTGGTGCCATGGAATTCATTGGCGAAGCGCAATAACGCTGTCGGCACGCCGCGCATCTTGAGCGCGCTGTAGTACTCCTCGGATTGGGGCATTGGCGTGCGCAGATCGAGCTCACCTG
Organism: uncultured Gemmatimonadaceae bacterium; assembly: GCA_967720205.1. Lineage (GTDB taxonomy): Bacteria > Gemmatimonadota > Gemmatimonadetes > Gemmatimonadales > Gemmatimonadaceae > DASYRX01. Next base: position 6,968 of record CBQVAZ010000083.1, read on the forward strand.
TCATGATCACGGTCGGCGTCGTGACATTCCCCACGTACATCAGCGATGACTGCTCGAGCCACGGCTTGGGGTCTTCCCAGAACGGCTTCTCGAACCATTGGTGGCTGAAGTAAGGCACGTCCGACGTGCCGGCGAACGACATCCAGTTCATAACGGGGCAGCGGACGGCCGCCGCGGCAAAGCGGTTGGTATGGCCGATGACCCAGCTCGAGAGCACACCGCCACCGCTGCAACCGCCGACGTACATGCGCTGCGTGTCGACATAACCGCGCCTAACAACAGTGTCGACGCCGGCCATGAGGTCGTCGTAGTCGACGCCCGGGTACTTCTTGTTGATGGCGTTGCCGAAATCGGTGCCGTAGCCAGTCGAGCCGCGCGGATTCGTGTACAGCACCACGTAACCGTTCGCCGCAAAGTTCTGGTACATGTAGCTGAAGCCCACGTTGTACATCCCGTGCGGCCCGCCGTGAATCTCCATGATCATCGGATACTTCTTGGATGCGTCGAAATTCGGTGGCTTGACGACCCAACCCTGAACGCGTGTGCCGCTCGTCGATGCGTACCAGATCTCCTCGAGCGCGCCGAGCTTCTTGCCGGCGAGCACATCTTCATTTACGTGCGTCAGCTGCGTGATATTGCTCGGCGTTTTGAGGTCCCAGCGCACGACGTCCGGCGGCCGCTGCGCCGAGCTAAGCGAGCTCGCCACGATGCCGCTCTTGGAGATCGTACCTAACGAGAGCATGTGCTGCCCGCTCGTCAGGGCGCGCTCGGCACCGGCCAGTGTAGCGAAGTGCACGTTTAACGCGCCGCGATCCCCGACGCTGAAGTACACGCCGCTGTTGTCCTGCGCCCACGTGATCTCACCAACATCGCGATCAAGGTTGCCGGAGATTTTCTTCATTCCGGATCCGTCGGTTCGCATTACGAAGAGCTCGCCCGTCTTGTACGTCTGCGGCACGTACGCGAAGCCACTGAACGCGATCCACTGGCCGTCGGGCGACACGACCGGGTTGCTCCACGAGCCCCGCGCCGAGGACAGCTTGCGCATCGTGCCGCTCGCGAGGTCGACGATGTTGATGTCGGAGTCCCTGTAGTTCTTGTCGCTCTCGGGGTCCATGAGTCCGTCGAAGACGATGGATTTCCCGTCAACCGTGAAGCTCCAGCCGACCGAGCCGGGTTGTCCGTCGAAGCGGGCCCCTGCGTTCCAATCGCCCTTCGTCACCTGACGTGCCGTTCCGCCGTCGGCCGGCACGATGAACAGATGCACGAATCCGGATTCGAGGAAGCCGCGACGATCGGCGCGGTAGTGCAGGTTGCTCACATAACGTGGCGCCGGCGTCCATGTGGCGCCGGTGGGCGCCGAGGGCATGTCGATCGACCAGACGTTAGGCTTCGGCGTGAACATCGCGAAGCCGATCCATTTGCCATCAGGTGACCAGGCGATATCTCCCGGGTCGCTCTCGACGCGTGTGATCTGCGACGTCGCTCCTTCAGCGTTCATCCAGCGCACGAAGATTTGCGTGCCACGTGGCTCGCCTTCATTGATGAACGCGATTCGTGTTCCGTCCGGGGACCACTTCGGGCTCGAGCCCTTGGTGAGGAAACGATTCTCGGACCCATCCGCGTTCATGATCCATAATGCGGACTCGAAGCGATCGAGCTGTTTGTTGACGAAGCGCCGCGCGTAGATGATGCGCGCGCCGTCGGGCGAGATCTGCACGTCGCCAACCGTTTCGTAGTCCAGATAATGATTGACTGTGAGAAGTGTGTCCGATGGCTTCTCTTGCGCACCAGCTACGAGCAGCGGTGCGGAGAATGCCGCGGCGACGGCGACGCTGAACAACGGCTTGCAAAAGTGACGCATGGGGGGGCTCAGGGCCTAACGAGTATTCAACAGGGAATTCGGTGACCGTTCTTTAGTTGCGCGTCTTAACCTCGGATGCTCGTGGAGAATCGCCAGGGGGCTGCTGGCGTTTGAATTCAACGCCGGGTTTCCAGTCGGGCCACGTCGGGCTCTGCGCTACCCTGAATCCCACGTCCACCAACAACCGTCCGTCCTCGACAGCGCCGGCGAGATCCCAGCCGGGCTTGATCTCATCGCTGGGCTTGTGGTAGTCGTTGTTGGTGTACTCATCGCGCTTTTGCTGCGAGTAACCCGGCGGCTTTCCGATGTACTCCACCCCGCTGTCCATGTAAAGAGCGGGAACGCCCTGCTTCGCGAATTCGAAGTGATCCGAGCGATAAAAGAAACCCTTCTCCGGCTCGGGATCGGGTGAGATGGTCCGTTTGTTGGTGGTCAGGGCTTGGCGCAGCACGTCGTCGAGGGTGGAATTCCCGAGTCCGATGACGGTGACGTCGGATGTGCGCCCCCATTGGTTGACACCGTCGATGTTGAAGTCCGCCAGGGTTTTGGAGAGCGGATACAGCGGATTCTCCGCGTAGTACTTGGCGCCTAACAAGCCTTTCTCTTCGGCCGTCACGGCGAGAAAGAGAATGGAGCGTTTTGGAGCGGGAGTGAGCTTTGTGAAGGCCTCCGCGATCTCGAGCATCTGGGCAACGCCGGACGCATTATCGATGGCGCCGTTGAAGATCTGATCGCCCTGCGCCGTCGTATCTCGGCCGAGGTGATCCCAGTGTGCAGTGTAGACGAGGTATTCGTCGCGCAGCGTGGAGTCGGAACCTTCCAGCTTGGCAATCACGTTGCGGGAGTGGATCTGCCTAACGGTGTTCTTGATGCGGCACGTCGCCTTGGCGTTGAGCGGCACGGGGCGGAAATCCTTGGACAGCGCCGCGCGTTTCAGCGAGTCGAAATTGAAACCGGCTGCGCTCATGAGCTCCTTCGTCTTGTCCAGCGTCATCCACGACTCGACCTGCACGCGATTGTTCGGTGCACCCGCCGCTCGCTTGACGTCGATGTTCTCGCGTCCCCAGCTCCCCTGAACGACTTCATAGGGGTAACCGGCGGGACCTGTCTCGTGCACGATGATCGCGGCAGCAGCCCCCTTCTCGCTCGCGATCTCGTACTTGTACGTCCAGCGGCCGTAATACGTCATCGCCTCGCCGCGAAACATCGTGCTGTCCAGCTGTGACGAATCGTTAGGCGAGGGAATAGCCGGATCGTTGATGAGCATCACGATCGTCTTGCCGCGCACGTCCACGCCCTTGTAGTCGTCCCAGCCGTACTCGGGGGCCACGACGCCATAGCCGACGAAGACGAG
>CBQVAZ010000084.1:0-10139 GCA_967720205.1 uncultured Gemmatimonadaceae bacterium
GCGCCGAGTCCAAAGAAAATCCAGTCGGCGAAGACAACGCCGCTCAGCAGCGCGCCAAGATCTCCACGCGTGAATGCAAGGAGCAGCAGCGACCATAAAGTCATGATGACGATCGCGACGTGCGGTGAGCCGAAGCGACGATGCACGCGCCCCGCGGCACCGAAGAACAGCCCTTCCACGGCCATCGCATAGATGATGCGCGAGTTCGCCAGCAGCACGACGTTCACGAAACCCAGCACCGAGAGCATCGCCGCGATGCTGATGAACGTGGCACCCACAGGACCGATCATGCGCGACGCGGCATCCGCCGCCACGGCGGCGCTCGCCGCGAGCCCGTCTCGGCCTAACGCGCGAAGATACACCGCGTTGGCGCCCAGGTAGATTGCCACGACGATGCCGATGCCGACGCCCAAGGCTCGGGGAATCGTGCGCGCCGGATCCTTGATCTCACCCGCGACCATGTTCATCTGCTGCCAGCCGCCGATCGTGAAGAGCACTGCGGTGAAGGCAGCGGCGAAACCGCTCAGGAGCGATGCGCGGGGCGCCGGAGCGTTCGGAACCGGTGGCGGCGCACCCAACCTGGCCCAAAGCACAAACCCCAACACGATCAACGCGCCTAACGCGGCTATCTTGGCCACCGTGAAGATGTTTTGTACCGTCGCGCCCGGCTTGACGCCGAGGTAGTTGATGATCGCCATCACGCTGATCGTCAATGCCGCCGTTCCCAGCGGACCGCCGATTGGCGCGAGGTCGATGAATCGAGAGAGATAGCCTGCGAAGCCCATCGCGACGGCCGCGAGCGCGCCAGTCGCGATACTGAGCAACACCATCCATCCGTACAGGAACGCGGCCAGCGCGCCGAATCCGTGCTGCAGATACACGTACGGACCGCCCGCCTGTGGCAGCATCGCGCCGAGCTCGGCGTACGTCAGCGCACCGGCGAACGCGAGAATGCCGCCTAACGCCCACACCAGCAAGATCCACTCGCCGCTCGGTAGCGCGCGCGCGACTTCGCCGGGGGTGAAGAAGATGCCGCTGCCAATGATTCCGCCGACGACGAGCAGCGCGGCCGTGAAGAGCCCCAGCTCGCGGCGCAGCGTGCCGGACGGCGGGGTTCCCGTCACACGGTCAACAGCTCGCGCTGGTACTCGTTAGGGGTGATCAGCAGCTCGCCGCCCGGTGCGCCGGCGACGATCGCGTTCACTTCGCTGCGCAGACCAACCTCGCCCGTGAAGTACGCCCCAGGCTCGATCGAGAATGCGACGCCCGGGAGCAGGAGCCGCTCCTCGCGCGTCTCGAGGTTGTCGAGGTTGGGTCCCGCGCCGTGCAATTCGCGCGGATCGATCGAGTGCCCCGTGCGGTGCGTGAACTGATCGGCGAGCCCGCGCTCGCGCAGCACGCCGCGCGCGACGTCGTCCACGGCCGCGCCTTTGATCGGCGAGCCGGCGCGTGTCTGCGCGCGCACGAACTCGATGGCCGCGTCGCGCGCGTCCTTCACATCGGTCCACAGCTTCGCGACACGATCGCTCGGCGGACCCATCGTCCCCATCCAGCACTGGTCCGCCCACACGCTCCCTTCGCGCTGGTCCTTGGCGAAGAGGTCGATCAGCAACGTGCTGCCTGTCGGAATCGGCTCGGAACGGTCGACCGTCGGCTCGTAATGCGGATCGGCGGCGTTGGCATTGACCGATACACTCGGGCCGTGGTCAGTCGTTAGGCCCGCTCGGGCGAAGGCCTCGTGAATCCAGCGGAAGATCTCGTATTCCGTCGACGGCGTCCCGCGGCGCGCATTGTCTCCGGCGTGCTGGAAGGCCTCACGAGCGATGCGCGCGATCGTTTCAGCGGCGCGAACGTGCGACGCGATCTGATCGGCGTCGAGCGTCGCGTAGAACGCCGAAACCAGCTCGCCTGACGAGTGGATGTCGCTGTTCGCCCAGCGGCGCACCATGTCGAGTACGCCAGCAGGGACGCGGTCGAGCACCGGGACCGCGTCTCCAGGCGAGTACTCCATCGCAACCGTCTTGCCGCGCAGCAAGCCCTCGAGCAGCTGCTCCAGTTCGCGCCAGCCGCTGTATTCGACCCTCGTCCACTCGTTAGGCCACCGCCGCCACGGCCCCGGCTCGATCCGGTGGCCGATCGCCGTCGGTGTCCCCTCGCGCGGAACGAAGCCGAAGACGCGGCGCGTCTGCAGACCCTCGAGCCCCATCATGCTCTGCGCGATCGGATTGCAGCCGCGGAAATCGTACAGCAGCCAGCCGTCCAGGCGCAGCTCGCCCAACGCGCGCTGCACGCGCGTCAAATTCGCCGGTGTCAACATCGCTTGAAGTTAGCCGCGCGGGAGTGGACGCCACTCGGCGCGCCAACGGCACGCCCCTTCACCTCGCGACTCGCAGCGCACATGCTCGACGACTCCGCCACTGTTGACAAAGAGTCGTAGCAGCTCCTGCAGACCGGCCTCGTAGTACGCGCAACCCGATCCGCGCGGCGCGGAATCCACCGTGACGGACTCCTTCACCTCTAGGTAGATCGACGAACCGGCACGCTCGACATCGCCGTTGAAGTACCGGTCCGCGAGACGACGGACATGTCGTGTCGTGAGCGACTTCTTGAAAAGATTCGGCAGGATCCAGAGCACGCGACGTTGAATTGCGCCCACCGTGCGGTACGCTTCGCCGGCGAGGATCTTCCCCGCTTCTCTGAAGACCGCTTCGGCATCCGGACGCCGCCCGATCAGCTTCGCGAGTGCCGCGGCTTCGTCGTGCGCGGTTCGCTGGTTCTTTCGAACGGCCTCGCTGTACCGCTTGATCTGCATGTACACGGTCTCAGAAAGGCCCAGGCGTTTGTTGCGCAGCTCGCCAACGAGCTCTATTTCGGCCTCGAATTGTTCGACGGGCGAGTCGACCGACCGAACCGCCTCGAGAAATGAGAGCGGGAGTAAGGCGTCGACGGAGGCAGATGTCGTCATGGCTGACAGAGATGCGAAGGTAAGTGACACAAGTCACACCTTCAAGCGCATGGATCACGTCGCTTCTGTGCTATGACGTCGCGAACGCTCATCGGGTTCACACTCGCGGTTGTCATCGCGTTGATCGCTCGGCGCCGCGGGGCTTTATCGACGAACGGAGCTCTCACTTCGGTCATTTTGGGCACTCTCGCGATAAGCGCCGGCGTTCGATGGGGCGTGCTACTGGTCGCGTACTTCGTAACCGCGACCGGCCTTTCGCGTTGGAAACACGCCGAGAAATCTGCGCGCACAGCGAGCGTCGTACAGAAAACGGGAGCGCGCGACGCATTTCAGGTATTGGCGAACGGAGTTGTGTTCGTTGTCGCGGCGCTTGCTGCTACGATCTGGAACGCCCCTGCGTTGGCTGCCGCGGCGCTCGGCGCACTCGCGGCATCGATGGCAGACACGAGCGCGACAGAAATCGGCGGAGCGGTTGGCGGTCCGCCTCGGTCGATTACATCTGGAAAACGCGTCGCGGCGGGTCTCTCTGGAGGTGTGACGCTCGTAGGAACGCTTGCGATGGTTGCTGGCAGCGCGTTGGTTGGCACGTTCGGCCGTTTGTTGGGGTTCAGTACTGTTGCGGCCTGGTCTGCTTTTGCTGGCGGAATTGCTGGGGCGCTGGCAGACTCTTTGCTCGGTTCGACACTGCAGGAACAGCGGCAGTGTCCTGCGTGCGGCGCGCTGACGGAGCGGCGGCTGCACAACTGCCAGCCAGCGGGCGTCGAGACAATGGTGGTGGGTGGTATCCGGCGTTTCGACAATGACTGGGTGAACCTAACGAGTACGGCGATCGGCGCCGTCGTTGCCGCAATCTTTAGTCGGGGAGGTGCGTGATGCGACGTTTTGTTTCTTGTGCTGCGGTTCTCGCGCTCTCGGCGCTCGGCGCCTGTAGCGACAACGGACTTGGTCCTGGCACTCCACTCGTGTTTCAGACGCCGTCGCCAAATACATCGACAGCGGGCGTCGTTGGGACATGGACGCGCAGCGTTTCGTTCGTCGACGAGTTCGGCGCGACGAAAACGACCGAGACCACATGGGTCTTCGGCGCCGATGGGAGTGCGACGCGGACCATCACCGTGCGCAGCAGCGCCGCCGGTCCTGCAACAACGACCGAGTCTACGGCCCGTTGGCAGGTGCAGGGCGATCAGGTGGCGATCGATTTCGTTACGCCGAGCCCTGCTCGTGTAACGCTGCAGTTTTCGCGCGTGGGTGATTCACTCATTCTTGGCGGCGAAACGTTCCTGCGCGCGCTCTGATGACACAACCTGACGTGCTCGTCGTTGGTGGCGGGCCGTCAGGTGCCGCGGTTGCAGCGTTCCTCGCCAAAGGCGAGGGACGGAGTCAGGGCGGCCTTCAGGTCACGCTGATCGACCGGGCGCGCTTTCCGCGCCCTAAGCCGTGCGCCGAGTATCTGAGTCCTCAGGCTGGACGCCTGCTGGACTCGTTAGGTGTGCTCGACGCCGTGGCCGGCAACTCAGTCGATCTGACCGGCATGGAAGTGCGTGCGCCGAGCGGGATGAAGATCGTCGGCGACTTCGGAGCGGTCCCACAGTTTCGTCCATATCATCCGCGCGGCCTCGCGATCCCGCGGATGGTTCTCGACGACATCCTGCTGCAGCGCTCGCGCGCGGAGGGTGTCGAGGTCGTCGAGGGCGAGCGCGTGACGGATCTCGTTCGTGACGGGAACGGTGTTGTGCGCGGCGTACGCTCGTTAGGTGCCGACGGGCAGGAGCGCACGCGTTGGGCGCGCATCGTGATTGGCGCCGACGGCCTGCGATCCGTTGTCGCCCGCCGCGCACACCTCGCGCACCAGGCGCGCTGGCCACGACGCATCGCGTTCGTGACGCATTTTCGTGGGGTGTCCGGCGTGGGACCGCGTGGCGAGATGCTCGTCGAGCGCGATGGCTACATGGGAATCGCAGCCGTCGGCGGCGGATCCATCAACGTGTCGCTCGTTCTCGAACAGTCGCGCTTCGCCAAGGAGTATTCCCGCGACGCCGGCGGCGACGGGGGAGCCGACGTGATGATGCAGTGGATAAGTCGGCATCCGCACATCGCTGCGCGTTTTACGTCGGCAGAGCGAGTGGCGCCGGTGCAGGCGACGGGACCGTTCGCGTCGCGCGCGAGACAAGCGTGGAGTCCAGGTGTCGCCCTCGTAGGCGACGCGGCCGACTTCTTCGATCCCTTCACGGGCGAGGGGATGTACAGCGCGCTCCTCGGCGCAGAGGCTCTCGCGCATCACGTGCCGCGCGCGTTAGGCAGCGAGCATGATGCGCTGCGGGAGTACGATCGCTGGCGCCGCTCGGAGCTCAGCGCCAAGTGGCGCGTCGAGTGGTTGATCGCAATCGCTGTCGCCCAGCCATGGTGGATGGAGCGCGCGGCGCGAGCGTTTGCGCGGCGACCCGATCTCGGGCATTTGCTCGTCGGCGTGACAGGAGACTTCGTTCCCGCGCGCGCGGTGCTGCGCACAGGTTACGTTGCGCAACTCATCCTCGCCGCGTTCGCCGGCGCTTCCCTTCCCGTTGGAGACGTCACTCACGCATGAGCATGGACCGCGACGCGTTTCGCAGCGTCCTTGGCCGCTTCGCGTCAGGCATCACGGTGGTCACGACGTGCACTGAAGATGGGCACGATCACGGGATGACGGTGTCGGCCTTTTGCTCGGTCAGCCTGAATCCGCCGCTCGTGCTGGTTTGCGTCGCCAAGAACGCGGAGATGCACAAGGTGTTGAAGAAGGTCACTCATTTCACTGTGAACATTCTCGCGGCGCATCAAGAGGCGCTTTCACGACGCTTCGCTGATCTCGATGCCGAACAACGGTTCGAGGGCATTGGCTTTCGTCGCGGAAAGTTCGGTGCGCCCGTGCTGCACGATATCCTGGCCTATGTCGAATGTGTCATTCACGAGCGTCGTGAGGCCGGCGATCATGGCATCGTGATCGGCGAAGTACAGCACGCCGCTGCGCGCGATGACCGTCCGCTCCTGTACTACAGGGGCGGGTACGCGCAGCTCGAGCGCTGAGGTGAGTCGCTTCGCAGCCAGGCGCCTGAGCGGGCGCGAAGCGACCGACGACGCGACAGCTAGTCGTGGCGAAGTGATCGCCACCTTGCGCGACATCCGTCGTGCAAACCTGATCCTCGGCGGAACGCGCGTCGTGGTCAGCGAAGCGTTGAACCTAACGAAACACAGCAAGGGCCCGCTCACGCTGATGGACGTCGGTTCCGGAACCGGCGACATCGCTCGCGCCGCGGCGCGCGCACTGGCCGCGCGCGGCATGCGCACTCACACGATCGCCGTCGAGCAATCGTTCATTCTCGGGATGATCGCACGTCCGGAGACAGACGAGGTGATTGCAGGCGACGCGCTGTGTCTCCCCATCCGGGATCGCAGCGTCGACGTAGTTATCTGCTCACAGGTCTTGCACCATTTCGATGATCGGAGAGCGCGCATTTTAATCTCCGAGCTCGATCGGGTTTCGCGTATCGGCGTTGTCATTGGTGAATTGCAGCGCGACGTGGTGGCGTCCGTGCTTTTTCGCGCGGTCGCGCCAGCACTGCGATTTCATCCGGTGACCGTGCACGACGGCCTGCTTTCAATCGAGCGTGGATTTCTGGGCCATGAATTGCGTGCGCTTGTTCGCTCAGCAGTTCCGCGCGATGTCGTTGTGCGTCGTCGATTTCCATTCAGGCTTACTGCCAGCTGGACCGTCAACTAAGGTATGCGCCGCTCGTGACTTCCTCTGCCAGCACGCCCCGTTCTCCGTACGAGTTAGGTGCGCTCCCAGTTGGGCGCGCGATGGAGACCGTCGATCAGCAGTTGGTGCGAGCGAATATGCCCACGATTTTCTCGCTCGCACGGAACGTCGAGGAATGGCCGGCGTATCTAGATCATTATCGCTTCGTTCGCTTTCGCGAACGCGCGCGCGATGGCGGCGGGTTGGTGGAGATGTCCGCCAATCGCCCATTCGGCAGTTTCAACTGGCCGACGTGGTGGTTATCCGAGATGAGCGTCGACGAGCGCACGCCGTCGATCCGCTTCCGGCACGTAGGCGGCACGACGAAAGGAATGGATGTGGAGTGGCAGTTCACGCGGCGTGGTGAATTTGTGCAGGTGCGTATCGTGCACGTTTGGGACGGTCCTCGCTGGCCGTTCATCGGGATTTTCGCCGCGCGGCAGGTCATCGGTCCGGTGTTCATTCACGGCATCGCGAGCAGAACGTTGGCGGGTCTCGCTGCGGTCGCCGAACGCGAAGGAGCGCGGAGCCAGGGTTCTGGGCCCGCGGGAGCAGCCTAACGATGCGACGACGTGTGGTGGTTACAGGAATCGGAGCGATCACGCCGATCGGGCTGGAGCGCGAAGGGCTCTGGCGCGGTCTCCGCGCGCAACGCTCGGCGGTTTCGACTGTCACTCGCTTCGATCCCTCGATTTTCAGATCCCATAACGCGGCGCAAGTCAATGACTTCGTTGCGAGCGATCATCTGGAGCAGCGCCGAGCCAGGCGGTTGGATCGCTTCGGGCACTTCTCGGTTGTGGCGGCGAAGATGGCGATCGCCGATGCCTCGCTCGACCTGCAGCAGGAGAATCGCGACCAGATCGGAACGATGATGGGCTCCGCGTTAGGCGGCGTCGCGTATGCCGAAGACCAGATGGGACTTTTCGTGCGCGAAGGGCTGCGCGGCGTCGACGCAACATTGGCGCTGGCGGTGTTCGGCGGCGCCTCGAGCTGCAACATCGCCATCGAGCTTGGAGTCAGTGGACCGAACTCGACGAATGCCATGAGTTGTGCCTCGGGGACGATCGCTATCGGCGAAGCGTACAGACAAATACGCGACGGCTATGCCGACGTGATGATCGCCGGCGGCGCCGAAGCGCCGCTCTCTTTGCTCTGCTATGGCGCCTTCGCGCTGATTCGCGCAATGTCGACGCGCAATGACGATCCGACGACGGCCTCGCGTCCGTTCGACCGCGATCGCGACGGATTCGTCATGGGTGAAGGCGCGGCTGTGCTCGTGCTGGAGGAACGCGAGCGCGCGATCGCGCGCGGCGCGCCACTCTACGCGGAGCTGATGGGCTTCGGGGTGACGAACGACGCGCATCACATGACGGCGCCGCTGCCGAGCGGACGTCAGGCTGCACGCGCGATGCAGATCGCGCTCAACGATGCGCAGCTAGCGCCGGCCGAAGTGGACTATGTCAATGCGCACGGCTCGTCCACGCCGCTCAACGATCCGACTGAAACGACGGCGATCAAAGCGACGCTCGGTGAGCATGCCTATCGCGTCCCCGTGAGCGGCACGAAGGGCTATTATGGCCACGCGTTAGGCGCATCCGGTGCGATCGAGGCGGCGATCTGCGCCTTGGCGCTGCAGCGCGAGTGGCTCCCGCCGACAATCAATCACACGGCGCCGGATGACGCGTGCGATCTGGACTACGTGCCCGCGGATGGACGAGACGCGCGAGTCGATGTGGTGTTGTCGAACTCGTTCGGTTTTGGGGGAATAAACGCGGCGCTAGTCATGGGGCGGGTGCACTAGAGCCTTCCGAGTCAACGAGGGCGTCGGCAGCGTCATGGCTTAAGAAGCAAGGGCGTTAACCCGTGCGCCCGCGCGGGCGTCAAACCGTCAACCGCGTAAACCCTTGACGACGTTGACGACCTTAACGCTCGGGCGTAAGGGACTGCCTAACGCAGTTGCATCTTAACTCATGACGCCGTCGACGCTGTTAGGGGATCACGGCTCTAGCCGTCGGATCTCTCCGTGAACCTCGGAGCGCCAAGCTTTGGCGGTGGCTCGTAAGACGGTAGCTCACCACCCCGCAACCGCTCGATCTCCGCGGCCATCGCGTCTATCGCCTCTTCGATGCGGTTGAGGCGCGCATCCAGCTCTGGTGAGAGCGCGGCGCTCGCGATTCTGTCGACGATTGGAGGAACTGTGCGATCCACAACGCGCGGAACGACACGCATGATGGTGAAGATCACCACCGGCGTGATCACGAGGCCAAACAGCAGCGCGATGAAGAAAAAGAACATCACCACAGCGGGGGTTGTTGCTTGCGACGTAACAACCGAAACTAAAGCTGTCAGCCGTCAGCTTGCAGCCGATAGCTGTCAGCTTTTGTTGGATTCGCGCTAATTCTCGTACTTGAACAGTGATTCGAGTTTAGTCGCCGCCAAAAGCATCCGCACATGGCTCGGCACGTGTGCCAGGATCGTGGTGACGCCGCGCTCGCGTGCCCGTTTGTGCAGCATGACCAACAGTCCCAGGCCGCACGCGTCGAGTTCGTCCGTCGAGCGCAGATCGATCGTCAGCGCGCCAGCGCCCATCTGATCCGCGCGCTCCAAACATTTGAGCGCCGTGTCACGAAAGCTCACACGCGTTTCCGCCGCCAAACGAACCGGCGCCGGTACCGTGAGCGCGTCTACTGCCAGGATGCTTCGCATGGGTTGAGTCTCTGCCGTCCCACTTGGCGAGGTGCATGCCAGATTCGGTGCCGCTCATACAACTCGTTGCTCAGCCAATGCTTCCGCGTCACTCAGGGCGCGGCGCCCCCCGACGAGTGCCGCGCACTTCGCCAGCATCTCGCGGGAATTGCAAGCGCTATTTGACCTTCGTCCTCCACGCTGTACAATCCGGCCCATGGCCGACATCGACGTCCTCCTCCAAGAGAACCGGAAATTTCCGCCGTCCGAAGCGTTTCAGCGTGCGGCGCTCGTGTCGGATTCCGCGATCTATGAAACGGCCGAGCGCGACCCAACCACTTATTGGGCGAGCAAAGCGCTGGACCTCGACTGGTTCAAGCCGTGGGAGCGGGTACTCGACTGGGCGCCGCCGCATGCGAAGTGGTTCGTCGGGGGCAAGCTCAACGTTTCGTACAATTGTCTCGACAGGCACATCCCCACAGCGCGTTGCAACAAGGCGGCACTCATCTGGGAGGGCGAGCCGGGCGACCGGCGCACGCTCACGTATTGGGATCTGTACGTCGAAGTCCAGAAGTTCGCCAACGTCCTCAAGAAGCTTGGCGTTCGGCGCGGCGACCGCGTCGGGATCTATCTCCCGATGATCCCCGAAGCGGCCATCGCCATGCTCGCCTGCTCGCGCATCGGAGCCATTCATTCCGTGGTCTTCGGCGGCTTCTC
>CBQVAZ010000085.1:0-10138 GCA_967720205.1 uncultured Gemmatimonadaceae bacterium
ATTGCAACGCATCGAGCGCGAACGTCAGCTCATCCGATCCCGGGCGCGATCGTAGAGGCCGTTCCAACGGATCCTACGAGCGCGTTCTTTAGCTCTTCTAAGGCGAGCCCTGTTGGAACGGCTCTAGTGGAGGTGTGAGAGTATGTGGCTTCCGTTGCGCAGCTTGCCGGCGCGGCCTAACGCGGCGCTGGAGAACGCATGGCTCGAGCGCATCGAGCAGATCCTGGCCGATCCGGCCTGCGACCGCAATCGCCTCTGCCGCGAGACGCTCGCCGCGCTCGCCTATCCGGAATACGCCGATCGCCTGGACGAAGCCGTCAACGACGAGAGCATTCCGTTAGGCACGCGCCTGGCGCTCGCCGCGCTCGACCCGCGCAACGTTACACTGGAGCCGGAGTTCTACTCGGACTGCGACGACAGCCGCTTTCAGCCTGTAAAACCGCTGCTCTGGCTCTGGTATTCGTTCGATCGCCTCCCGATCGGCGGCCAGAACGTGGAGCTTGGCGTTAGGCTACGCCGCATTCTCGCGCGGCACATCTTCAAGCGCTGCGGCAAGAACTTCAAATGCTTCCAGCACGTGGAGTTCTCGTTCGGATACAACCTGGAAGTCGGCGACGACGTCGTCGTGCACCGGCACGTCCTGCTGGACGATCGCGGCGGCATCGTGATGGGCAACAAAGTGTCGGTGTCCGACTACGCCAACATCTACAGCCACACGCACAGCATCGTCGAGCAGAAGGATGTCACCAACGCGGTGACGGTCCTCGAGGACGGCGTCCGCATTACGTACCACGCTACTGTGCTGGCCGGCGTGCGCGTCGGTGAGAACGCGATGGTCGGCGCATGCGCGGTGGCGACCAAGGATGTGCGGCCGTATCACGTGAACGTCGGCATTCCGGCCAAGAGCGTTCGAGTCAAGCCTAACGCGCCAGGAGGTCACGAGATCCTGTCAACGACGCGAGAAAGGCGCACCGGGGACGGAAGCTAACAAAGCTGTCTGCTGCCAGCTGACAGTCTCAAGCTCACAGTAGCTGACAGCTACTGTGAGCTTCATACTGGTAGCTGGTGACTGTCAGCTTTAGTTGATCCCTCGTTAGGGCACCAGCAGAACGTCCTCGAGGGGTCCTGCACTCCCCGATCCAACGAGTTGGATGATGTCGCGGATCATGTCGCGCGCGCGCGGCCAGGCAATGCGCTCAGCCGCCTGGGTGGCAGCCAGCCATTCCGATGCGTCGTGCTCCTCGCCTAACCGGACGTCGCCTTGAGCGGCGACAAACGCCGCGAAGACGACAGCCATGTTCACGGTGTCCTGCTTGGGGAGATAGAACGGCAGGCAAGTGACGTTGTAGAGCCGCTCGACTGTGAAGCCAGTTTCCTCCATGACTTCGCGGCGCGCGGCCTGCTCCGGTTTTTCGCCAGCCTCGATGCGCCCGTGCACGACTTCCCAGGCGCCGGTGCAGCGAACGCCATGGGCGCGGCGCATGACTAGCACGTCGAGTCCGGTGGAAGATTGCCTAACGACATATACATCCACGGTTTTGACTTCTATTTCAGTCATGGAAGAGCGTCGACGGCGTCATGAGTTAAGATGCGAGTACGTTAAACAGAACGTCCGCGCGAGCGTAAAGATCGTCAACGGCGTGAAACTGTGGGCTACGCACGTTGACTCTACGTGGTTGACGACCTTAACGCCTGCGCATGAGGGACTGTTTGACGCGGTTGCTTCTTAACCCATCACGATGTCGACGCTCTGTCGACCGGCGGGTTTACGGCCTCGCTGCGGACTCCCGTCGCGTGGACAAGGAGCGGAGCCTCGCGATCAACGCTCGCGGCCTAAATGGCTTGGTGAGAAAATCGTTCGCGCCACTCTCGAACACTCGCACTTCGCTGTCCTCATCCCCCTTTGCCGTCAGCACGAGCACCGGTAGGGTGGCAGTGGACGTCCGCGAGCGCAGATGCTTGAGGACGCCGAATCCATCCAGCCTCGGCAAGTTGAGATCGAGCACCACGAGATCCGGGGCAGAGCGATCGATCGCATCGAGAGCCTGAACGCCGTCCGCAGCTTCGATCACCGCGTAGCCCTCGCGCTCCAGCAAATCACGCAGCACACCGCGCAGCGGCGCCTCGTCCTCCACCAGCAGAACGCGCTCGCGGTTCGAAGGGGCCGGCGCGGCCGGCTTGAGATCGTCGACGAGATCGAATGCGCTGTCGATGCCCGGTGCGCGTCCCTCGCCGTTTGCTGCGCCGCGCGAACGCCTGTCGCTCGTCGTATCGGTCGTGTCGCTTGCCCTGCCACCTGTAGAGCTCTGGCGTGCGGTGAAAGCTGGCCGCGGCGGCTGCGTCGACGACGTCGAGCGGGGAGTGGAGCGGCGCGGCACCGACGTGGGAACTTCGACGACGCGCACGAGCTCATCGAGGTCCGTCAGGCCGTCGAGGACGTGCGTGATCCCCGACTCCCATAACGTGCGCATCCCCGCGGCACGCGCGACTTCACTGAGCCGCTCGGCGCTCTCGCCTAACGAGATGCCGCGTTCCATTTCGCTGTCCACCACGATGACTTCAGTGACGGCCACGCGACCGCGATAGCCACCGCCGCCGCACTCGGGACATCCGACCGGCCGGAAGAGCTCGATCCCCGAGGGGATCCACTGACGGTAGCGGTCGTCGACTCCGGCCGTAGTAGGCGCGCGGCAAGCCGGGCAGAGCCGCCTAACAAGTCGCTGTGCGATGATCCCCTTGAGTGCCGCGGCGATCTTGTACGGTTCCACGCCGATATCGAGCAGTCGTGATACCGAACTGGCCGCGTCGATCGTGTGCAGCGTTGTGAGAACCAGGTGGCCCGTGAGCGACGCCTGAGTGGCGATCGTGGCTGTCTCGCGGTCGCGGATTTCGCCGATGAGCACAACGTCCGGGTCTTGTCGCAGAATCGATCGCAGCGCGCTGGCGAACGTGAGCCCGGCCTTCTCGTTCACCTGGACTTGCACGATGCCCGGAATCTTGTATTCGACCGGATCTTCGACAGTGACGATGTTGACGCCGCGACTCTGAATCACACGCAGCGCCGAGTAGAGCGTTGTCGTTTTCCCCGAGCCCGTAGGACCCGTTACGAGCACGATCCCTTCGCGCAAGTTGACGAGCTGCTGCATGCGAGCGAAGTCGTGCGCCGTTAGGCCGAGCCCGTCCAAAGCAAGCGGAGTTGCGCGCCCGTCGAGGATTCGGATGACGACTTTCTCGCCGTGCGACGCCGGAAGCGTCGAGATTCGCAGGTCGACGCTTGAGCCATTTACCGAACCGCGCGCGCGGCCGTCCTGCGGGCGCACGCGATCGGCGATGTCGAGACCCGAGATGATCTTGACGCGCGACACGAGCGGCGGCGACACTGCGCGCGGTAGCGTCATTGTCTGCTTGAGCACTCCGTCAACGCGATAGCGCACGACGAGACCTGCTTCTTCGGTCTCGATGTGAATGTCGCTCGCGCGCTGCGTGATGGCTTGCGCGATGACGTGGTCGACGAGCCGAATGATCGGCCGCTCGCCTGCCTTCTCGGATGATAGCCCGATCTCGTCGTCGAGCGCCTCGGCGATCGACATCACGTCGTATTCCATCCCGACGCTGTCGAGGATTTTCTCGACGGCGTTTTCGGGACGGTAGATATCTTCGATTCGCTCCGCGATGCGCGAGGGCGAGGCCAGCCACATGCGGATCGATCGACCGGTGGCGAAGCCTAACGTGCGCTCGCAGTCGATGTCGTTCGGGTCGGATGTCGCGATATCGAGCGTCGAGTCCGAGACAGCGAGCGGCAGTATGCGGTATTTGCGCGCGAGAGCTTCGGGAACCACGTCGCGCGCTGGGCCCGACGTAAGGTCGAGATTCGCGAGGCCCATGCGATACCGCGCCGAGAGCGCGTCGAGGATCGCTTGATCCGTGCAGAGTCTGCGGCGTATGGCCGCGTCCCAAAGACTGTCGCCGGCTTCCTGGCGCACGAGGTCCAGCCCCTCGACGCCGACAAGTGCGTCGAGTGTTGGAAGAAGCCACTCGTCACGATAGCTGCGCATCAAGACACGCGCCTAACGAGCTGGCGCCGCAGGCATGGGGTACGGTTTGGTAGACAGCCGAAAGCCCTCGGGCGGTGGGGCATTGACGCCAAGACGGGAAAACATGGCCAGGCAAAGAGTTAGACGATTCACCGCCCAGCCGCGTCGCACTTCTGTGCGTGGACGCACATTCGAACGCTGCGCGATGTGGGACTGCCGTTAGTCGAGATTTTTGCTGCGCACCCAGAGGCGCATGAAGCGACGCGGATCGCGTCCAGCTAACCAATTACGGCAAGAGCACTTAGCAGCGACGTCCCGGTCGGGGACTGGCTCCTCGGGGGCGTCTCAGGCTATTTACCCGCGTGATTCCACTCACGGAGTTCCGCGCCCTGGCGCGGGACGGCGGCCTCGTCCCCGTCTGGCGCGATGCGCTGCTCGATACCGAGACGGCTGTGGCTGCGTACGCCAAGGTGCGCCGGCCGCCCTTTT
This sequence comes from uncultured Gemmatimonadaceae bacterium, assembly GCA_967720205.1. Lineage (GTDB taxonomy): Bacteria > Gemmatimonadota > Gemmatimonadetes > Gemmatimonadales > Gemmatimonadaceae > DASYRX01. Next base: position 4,524 of record CBQVAZ010000085.1, read on the forward strand.
CGTTCCTGCTCGAATCCGCGCCAGCGGGTGGCGAGCAGTGGTCCCGCTACACGTTCATGGGCACCGAGCCACGGTCGGCGTGGCGCGTAACGGATGGCGTCGTCGAGGATTGGAATCCTGAGCGCGGCTGGCATGCGAGCCGCACGCCGGGCGACCCACTGGCCGACCTCGAAGAAAAGCTCGGCGCCGCGCGCGCCGTGCACGTCCCCGCGTTAGGCAGATTCTGGAATGGCGTGGTCGGCTACTTCGGCTACGACATGGTTCGCGCGATCGAGCGTCTGCCACATCCGCCGCCGCGCGCGCTCACTGTCCCCGACGCGCTATTCGTCTTCACGTCGGCTGTCATCATCGTGGACAACCTCAAAGCGGAGGCGCGCATCGTCGTCGCGGCAGCTACGGCGCCCGGAATGAGCGACGCCGAGTTGACTCGCGCATACGAGACAGCGCTCGACGCAATCGCTGATTTCGAGCGCAGACTGCGCGGTCCTGCGGTTCTTTCGCCGCTCGTTCTCGAGCGCGACGCGCCGCGCGCCGCTGGAAAGTCGACGTACGCGCGCGATGCGTTTATGCGGGACGTCGAACGCATTCGGGAGTACATCTTCGCAGGCGATGTATTTCAGACGCTGCTCGCTCGCCGCACGATTGTCGCGCACGATTTCGACACGCTCACGCTGTATCGCGCACTGCGCGCCGTAAACCCTTCACCGTACATGTTCTGTCTCGAGTATGACGGGATGGCGCTCGTCGGGAGTTCACCGGAGTTGCTCGTGCGGGTGGCCGATGACGCGATCACGGTGCGCCCAATCGCAGGGACGCGACCTCGCGGACAAACCGCGGCCGAAGACGAAGCGTACGCTCGCGATCTACTGGCCGACGAAAAGGAGCGCGCCGAGCACGTGATGCTAGTCGACCTCGGCCGTAATGACGTGGGACGCGTCGCATCGTATGGCAGTGTCGCCGTCACAGACTTCATGCGCGTCGAGCGCTATTCACATGTCGTGCATCTTGTGAGCGATGTCGACGCACGTCTGCGTGACGGAGTTGGTGCGATCGAAGCGCTGCGCGCGACGTTTCCCGCTGGCACTATGACTGGCGCGCCCAAGGTTCGGGCGATGGAAATCATCGATGAGCTGGAGCCTGAACGGCGCGGACCTTACGCCGGTGCCGTGGGCTACATCGCCGCGGATCGACGCGCGATGGACCTCTGCATTTCGATACGTGCGTGCGTGATCGCGGACGGCGACGTGTCAGTGCACGCAGGCGCAGGGATCGTCGCGGACTCCGTTCCAGAGAGGGAATGGGAGGAAACTGAGAACAAGATGCGCGCGATGCTCACAGCGATCGGACTCGTGCGAGCAGCGTCAGCGCAAGGCTAGGGCCGTACCTAGGCGTCGCCGGGCGACCGGCGCATATTCCCGACCGCATGCCGTATCGAATGATAAGTGCTGATGGAGACCTCTCCTTCGAGCTGCGCCCCGGCGTTCCGTTGGTGCTCGGGCGCGCGCTGAGCAGCGATCTCCCTGTTCTGGATCCGACCGTCTCTCGCCGCCACGCCGAGCTGCAGGTCGAGGGTGAAAGCGTGTCGTTGCGCGACTTGGGGTCGAGCAACGGGACGTTCGTGAACGGAATCGGAATCCCGCGGGACCAGACGATGCGCCTAACGCCCGGCGACCGCATCGTTTTTGGTCGCGTGCTTTTCGAGCTACGCGAGTTGAGCCCGGTTCTGGTGGACGACGCGTCGGCCGCCGGCATTCGCCGCGCGGCCCGCGCGGGGACGACGATCATCCGGCAAGTGCCCGTGCCTGACGCCGAGCAGGCGCTGGAGCGAGCATTGCGCGCCAGTGGGGCCCAGCGCGCGATCGGCGAGACGGCGCCGCTGCTGCCGCAGTACGAGCGCGATCGCTTGCGCTTGATGCTCTTGCTGGAAGTGTCCAAGGCCCTAACGCGGCCGACGGATCGCGAGTCGCTGCTCAAGAAAATCGTTGAGTTCATCTTCAGGCTGGTCGACGTCGAGCGCGCCGCTGTACTGCTCGTCGACGAACAGGACGAGCTACAGCTCGCCTTCGGCTCGCATCGCGACGGCTCGGCGATCACGGGCGGGCTTCCTGTCGCGCTCGCGCGCGGCACGATGGAAGAGCGCGTCGCCGTGTTGTCCGACAATGTTGCCGGAAGCAACGCCGCCGGCCACAGCGGGCTGTCCCGCTCGGCGGCGTGCGTTCCCTTGTTAGGCAGCGAGGCACGCGTGTTAGGCGTGCTCTATGTGGACAGTCCAGCCACGATGAGCCGAGTCACGAACGAAGATCTCGATTTTCTCGTGGCGTTCGCCGGAATCGGTGCCGTGGCGATCGACAACCTGCGCTTCGCCGAACGCAGTCGCCAGGAGTCTCTCATTCGCTCGAACTTCGAGCGGTTCTTCGCGCCGAGTTTGGCCGCGCGTATCGCGTCTACGCGCGATGCTGTACGGCCTGGCGGTGAGCGCCGGCAGATCGCGGTGTTGTTCGCGGACGTGCGCAATTTCACACCGCTCGCGGCGCGCCTCGCGCCTGACGAGACGGCGAAGCTGCTCTCCGAGCTCTTCACCGAGATGGTGGACTGCGTGTTCCGCAACGGCGGAACGCTGGACAAGTTCATCGGCGATTCGGTGATGGCGCAGTGGGGAGCGCCGATCTCGGAGAAGGACGATGCCGACCGCGCGATCGAAGCGGCACTGGACATGGTGAACGCCGTCGACGACTTGAACGCACGTTGGCGCGCCGAAGGGCGCAACGAGTTGTCGATCGGCATAGGTCTCAATTACGGTGAAGCGTTCGCCGGTCACATCGGCTCCGAGAAGCGGCTAGAGTACACGGTGATCGGCGATGCCGTGAATACGGCGTATCGCATTTGCGCGTGGGCCGAAGGGGGCGACGTGCTCCTGTCCGAGTCCGTGCGTGCGGCACTCACGCGACAGCACCGCCTAACGCCGCACGCTCCGCTCACGCTTCGAGGCAAGCGAGACCCAGTGACGGTGCACCGCGCGCTGCGGTGAAACTCCCGGTCCCCGACGGCTACGTCCGAGTCAACGAAGGTGGCGCGCACGCAGTCGTCGTAGCGGCGTGCGCTCCCGCGGTCGACGGCATTCTGGGGCAGCGGTCTTTGTACGACTGGGCCAGCACTCACGACGACCGTCACGAGTACAGAGGGCGCGGCCCCACGTTCGGCGTGCCGCTTCCCGAGTGCGGTATTCGCGTCGTCGTGCGTCGCGCGCGGCATGGAGGGCTCCTGGCTCCGCTCCTGCGCGACGTCTATCTCGCGCCGACTCGCGCGCCGCGCGAGCTGGCGATGTCCTTGTTCCTGCGTCGCCTCGGCGTGGCGACGCCGGCCGTCATCGGCTACGCCACCTACGGCGCGGGACCGCTCTTGCTGCGCGCCGACGTGATGACGGCAGAGGTGCCTAACGCAGGCGATCTGGGCGACTTTCTGGCGCACACCGCCGAGCCGAACGAGCGCCTGGCCGCGTGGAGAGCAACGGCAAGGCTACTTCAGCGTCTGGCGCAAACCGGCGTCTGGCACCCTGATCTCAATGCGAAGAACGTGTTGATTCTCCCACCCGATGACGACAGCGGCGGTGCTCGCAGCTTGCACACGGCAATCGTCCTCGACATCGATCGCGTGCGGCTCGTGGTGCCGGGCGATCCGCAGCTGGCCGAAGCCAATCTGGAACGACTGCTGCGGTCGTTGCGCAAACGCGCGCGCGACGCGCGCAACGGGCCGCCGGTTCAGGAATCCGAGCTCGACGAGTTCGCCGGCCTCGTGCGCGCGGCGCCAGCGGTTCAGGAAGCGAACAGCTCGGCGCACTGAATTGTCTGCTGCGTTAGGCAACGTCGCCTTCGATCGCATCGCGATCGTCATGATGAGCGCGGTGGGCGATGCCGTGCACGTGCTCCCCGTCATCTGCGCGCTCAAGAGACAGTTTCCCGGCACGCACATCACCTGGGTCTTGCAGCCGGGGCCGGCCGCGCTCGTGCGCGGGCACGACGCGATCGACGAGATCGTCATCTTTGATCGCAGCCGCGGTTTGCGCGGCTTCATCCACGTTAGGCGTGAGCTCGCATCGCGCCGCTTCGACCTCGTGCTCAATCTGCAGGTCTACCTCAAGGCCGGCATCATAACGGCCTTCACGAACGCTCCGGTCAAGCTTGGGTTCGATCGGGCGCGCGCGCGCGACTTCAATTGGCTCTTCACGACGCATCGCATCCCCGCGCAGCCGATTCAGCACGTGCAGGATCAGTACTTCGAGTTCCTTCACGCGCTCGGCGTGGAGCCCGACCCAATTACCTGGCGGCTCGGTCCCTGGGAGAACGAACGGGAGTGGCAGCGCTCTTTTCTCTCTCAATTCGACCGGCCCATCGCGCCCATCGTTGTCGCGACCAGCAAAGTGCACAAGGACTGGCTTCCACTGCGTTGGGCGGCGGTGTGCGACGCGCTCGTGAACGATTTCGGGCTCACGCCAGTGCTTGTAGGTGGGCGCACGCCGAGAGAGCTGGCCGCGGAAAGCGCCATCAAAGCCGCGGCGCGTGTGCCGCTTCACTCCGCGTTAGGCAGCGGCCTGCGAAACCTGGTGGCCATCATCGACGGGGCCGCGCTTGTGCTATCGCCCGATACAGGGCCGCTGCACATGAGCGTGGCGCTCGATCGGCCGGTCGTGAGCCTCATCGGCTACTCCAATCCTCGGCGAGTGGGACCGTATCGCAAGTTCGCCGATCTCGTGATCGATGCGTATGGCGATCCCGGAGAGGACTACCGCGCGACGATGGAGTCGCGCCCGGGCCGCATGACCCGCATCACTGTTCGCGACGTGCTCGACAAAGTGGAGCACTGGCGCGCCACCTACGCGTCGCGCAGCGTCCCGAAATCGTAGTTGAGTCCGACCTTGCCGAGCAGCCTGACGAGCAAGCCTAACGGGAGCCCCATCACGGCGAAGTAGTCCCCACGGATACGCTTCACGATCGTAGCGCCGTATCCCTGAATGCCGTAGGCGCCTGCCTTGTCCATCGGTTCGCCTGTCGCGATGTAGCGCTGGATCTCTGCTGCATCGAGCGCCCGAAACGTGACGTCGACCTCTTCCACATCGGAAACGACCGTCCCGTTGCGGACCACTGCCACGGCGGTGTCGACCAGGTGCGTTCGGTCGCTCAGGCGCGCGAGCATGGCGGCCGCGGATTCTGCGTCGTTCGGCTTGCCTAACACGTCGCCGTCGACAACCACGATCGTATCGGCCGCGATGACAACCGCGTCGCCCTGTTCACGAGCGATCGCGAGCGCCTTGTCGCGCGCCACGCGCTCGGCGTACACGCGAGGCGTTTCATCGGGCTTTTGTGTTTCGTCTACGTTCGCTGGCTGCACTTCGTGGTCCAGTCGGATCAAGTGCAGCAGCTCACGGCGTCGCGGCGATTGCGACGCCAGGATAATGCGCGGCTCGCTCATCGCTCGAGCCAGATCGTCACAGGACCGTCATTCACCAATTCAACATCCATCATCGCGCCGAATTCCCCTTTTTCCACGCGCACACCGCTCGCCGCGAGGAGCGCCAGGAATCTCTCGTACAGCGGGATCGCGACCTCTGGTCGCGCAGC
>CBQVAZ010000086.1:0-10136 GCA_967720205.1 uncultured Gemmatimonadaceae bacterium
ATTTCCACCGGACGCGGCAAGACAACGTGCGGCTGGTTCATTCCTGGAACGAATCGCCTGCTCTTCGCGTCGTCTCACGCGCACGATTCCACGTGCCCGCCGCGCCCGGATCCATCGCGCGGATACGTCTGGCCGCTCGACAAGTTCGATCTGTACACCGTCGCTCGCGACGGTTCGGATCTCAAGCGCCTAACGAATTACAACACGTACACGGCCGAATCCGTCGTGTCGCCCGACGGTAAGCGCGTCGTCTTTACGTCGCTCAAGGACGGCGATCTCGACATCTACGTGATGAACATCGACGGGACGAACGTCAAACGCCTCACGAACACACCGGGATACGACGGCGGTCCGTGGTGGTCGCCGGACGGAACGAAGATCGTTTACCGCTCGCACCATCCCTCCGACTCGACAGAATTGGCGCAGTACAATGCGTTGCTCAAAGACGGTCTCGTCCGGCCTAGCAAGGTCGAGCTCTTCGTGATGAACGCCGATGGCAGCGACCAGCGACAAATCACGCACCTCGGCGGCGCGAACTTCGGTCCTTCTTGGACTGTCGACGGGCGGCGAATCATCTTCGCCTCGAACTACAAGAATCCTCGCTCGCGCAACTTCGACCTGTTCCTAGTGAATCCGGACGGCAGCGGCCTTGAGCAAATAACCACACACACGGAGTTCGACGGCTTCCCCATGTTCAGCCCGGACGGCCGAAAAGTGATGTGGGCATCGAATCGGAACGGAAAGGAAGCGGGCGAAACCAATATCTTTGTCGCGGACTGGCGGCCCTAACTAGCCGCTAACCGCCCTGACCGCTGCTGTCAGCTATCAGCCGCCAGCTGTCGGCTGACAGCTTTAGTTAGAGCAGTGCGGACGGGCCCTGCCGCCCAGGCTAAATCCGGAATACAATCAGCCGCCCCCTATTTCGCGCGGCTATTCCATGTCGTTCATCCCCGCAATACTCGGCGTCGTCGCCCTCTATATCCTGGCGAAGTCGATCAAGATCATCGGCCAAGCCGAAGTAATCGTCGTCGAACGGCTCGGACGTTTTCACCGAGTGGCGCGCTCGGGACTCAACTTCCTGATCCCTTTCGTCGAGCGGCCAAAGACCCTCGACGTGCGCTATTTCGAAGCCGATGTGACCGGGATCAAGAAGGTTACTTCGGGATCGACGTCGCGCATCGACCTGCGTGAGCAGGTTCTGAATTTTCCGAGTCAGCCCGTGATCACGAAGGACAACGTCACGATCGACATCGATGCCGTTGTGTACTACCGCGTCGCTGACCCGCAGAAGGCCACATACGCGGTGCAGAACCTGCCATACGCACTCGAAACCCTAACGCGAACGACGCTGCGCAACATCGTCGGCGAGATGGAGCTCGACTCCACGCTCGCAAGCCGCGAAGTCATCAACAGGCGCATGCGCGAAGTCATCGAAGAAGCCTCGATAGGCTGGGGCGTCGATGTCACGCGCGTCGAGCTCCAGGCGATCGAGCCGCCCCACGACATTCAGCAATCGATGGAGCTGCAGATGCGCGCCGAGCGCGAGCGACGCGCGACGGTAACGCAGGCCGAAGCCACCAAGCGCGCGGCGATCCTCGAAGCCGAAGGTGTCCGCGAATCGCAGATCTTGAGAGCCGAAGCGGAAAAACAGGCCTCCGTCCTGCGCGCAACGGGTCTCGCCGAAGCCCGTCTCAAAATGGCGGAAGCAGAGGCCGAGGCGATCCGCCGCATCGGCGCCGCTCTCCCGGCCGAGCACGTGGGCATGTATCTGCTGGGCCAGAAATACATCGAGAACCTGCCTGCCGTGGTGCAGGGCAAGGGAACAACGATTTTCCTCCCTGCCGAAGCAAGTGGCGTTATGGCCGCGTTAGGCGGGCTTCGTGAGATGCTGCGCGCGCAAGTCCCTGAAGGCGGCGAAACGAAAGCGCCAGCGGCGCGCGCAACCGCACGAGCAGTCGGAGATGGCGGTCAGCGGAGTAATGAGTGACGCCAGGTCCCGTTACTCTGGATCGCGCGGAACGCATCGCTCGCTCGCACGCCTGCACGCACTGCCGCGAATACAGCTTCAAGCGCATCGCGGTCCGTTCAGCGCCCAAGTCGCTGCGTGAGGAGTTCAAAGCCGTCTGGCATGTGACGCGAGTCTGCGGAGTGTGCGGGCTCGAGAGCGAGCTCGGCATCGACAGCGACGGTGATCTCGTTTACGAGACCTAATCCGCACGCGCGAAGCACTTCCAGCACCGTTTATATTCCTCTCCACGGGTTACGCTCACGCGTGCCCTGCATCACTGCATCGCAAGTACTTGGTGAGGAACCTTGCTAGGTGGCTTGCGTACAACGCTCTTACCTGCCCGCGCGTTCACCTCATCGGTCTCCGCGGCGAGGCATAGGAAGCGAAGTTCGCTTCTGTGAGCGTACGAGGTGCGGAGATCTGGTTCACTTGCGCGACGGTTCGTCAATCTCAGCTAACAACGCCACGTTCTGTGGCGATCTGGTCAGTGGCGCATCTGTGTCACGACCGTGCTCAGGATCTGGCCCAGGATCGGCCGCACGGCAGTCCATCTGGAGGTCTCATGCGAAAGCCCCGTCCGGCGACGTACAATCCGGCACAGGCTCTACACTTGATTGCGAGCGACCGCACAGGGTCGCCACTCAGCTGCCCCTCGTGCTCCGGTCCAATCGAACGCAGCCCAGAGGTTTTTCCTCCGGCGCCTTACTCGCATGTCACGCTCCGCTGCAAAAACTGCGGGCGACTCGCGAGATACATCGCAGGAGCCGCATAGCGAGTCAGTTCTACTCAATCATCAGCAAGTCGTCTATTCAACAGCAGTTCGGCCCAGTCTCATCGCTTGTCCGTAGCGCGCGCAGCTCACTGAGAGTTGCGCGCGCTGTCATTTCCGCACCTCGTGATCTGGCAGCGTGGTGAGGAACGTTTGATCGCCAGCCCCATTTGGGGGAAAGAGGATTTTGTCATGTCACGCATTAACGGCACAGTTAAGTGGTTCAACGACGCAAAAGGCTACGGCTTTATCGCCCGGGAGGGCGGTCCAGACGTGTTTGTGCACTTTAGCGCAATCCAAATGGGTGGCTTTAGATCGCTCGTTGAAGGAGACAAGGTCGAGTTCGAGATCGTCCAAGGTCAGAAAGGGCCTCAGGCATCCGACGTCACCAAGGTGGCAGTGTAGAGGAGTCGCCAAGAACTACCGCGGCGAGTGGGCGCCTTGGCCTCATCAGCCTTGGCGCCCTCCGGCCTCTAACCCTCAAGAGTGCTTGTGAACGGTTATCCGGCATCACCCCGCTCGCCTCGCCGTACGCTGTACCGCCGTAACCTCCCTGGCGGCGGCTTCGTGAACATTGAGACCGAGAGCGCGACTCCCGAACAGGTGCACCGGGCAGTCATTACAGTCGAGCGTCGCTCTGACCCGTCGCGTCGAGACGGACACCACCCTCCCGTCGTTGCTGTCTCAGAGGGACCGAGCGCCCAAGGCGTCTTTCGCCAGATGCTCGAGATCGCCGCGGATAACATCGCGATCGCTCGCGCCTTGCTTCGCTCGCAAGCCGACGGCCGTCCCCGCTTCTAGAAAAACGAAGCGCCCCGGCAGAGCCGAGGCGCAACTAAGGAATACGAGCTGCCGCTTATCTCGCGGCTGCGATATCGAACGGGATTTCGATCTGGTCCGGGCCCGTCTGGTTCTGCGCTTGGCTGCGAAGTCTCGCCGCTGGATCCTCGCTCACACCGAGCAAATGCGCCGTCTGATGATAGAGCCGCAGCGTGTGAATCGGAGCGACAAAAGTTCGCGCACCACCGCGCGCGATTGTCAGCGCTTCGTCGCGAACGTCGCGTGGCAACGCATTCACGAGCGGATGCCTGAGCAAACGCTGTATGCCCGCCGTGTCACGGGCGACGAGCGCCGCACAAAGAGATTCGAGATAGGCCAGCATGACCGTCCCGCGCTTTTTGTGTTATTAACACTTTGCAACTAATACGCCAGACGGTCAAGTCCGGTTCCAGTAACGGCAGCGTGATTCTTTTGTGATGTCGGTCAGGATGCAGCGTACGCGAGCGTCTAGTCCTGATTACTGAGCACTCGAGACTGGTGACTCGGAGCTTCCGCTGAGATTTCAGGCGCGCCGCCGTAGCGTGAATCAAGCGCGCGTCCGAGACTCTCCCAAAAGATCGAATCGCACCCCTCGCCGGTTCCCGCGCCGCCGCCTCGGCGCGTAGCGGAACAGCTGAGCTGGGCGCCCGCGTCCCTCGCTTCGCCATTCATCCGTGGGCTCGACAAGCCAAGCCGCCTGAAGCGCTCGACGAAAACTCGCCTTATGCAGTCGCCGGCCAATCAGCATCTCATACGTCTGCTGCAGCTCGCTCAACGTGAACTCGGCAGGGAGCAATCGAAACGCCACCGGCGCGTAGTCCATTCGATCACGAAGACTCGCGAGCGCCGATTCCACCATGTCGGCTTGGCGAGCAGGCAATTGCGGTAGGTCACTGATCACGTGCCATTCGAAACCTGTTGCCGCAGCAGTGCGCGCTGGAACAACACCGACAAAACAGATCGATACGTCGGCGTTGACTGCGTGACGTTTGCCGACTCCGAACGCACCCGCTTGCTCGAACCAGGCAACATCGCTTCCAGCGACAATGCGCATGATGCGACGCGCAACCGCTTCGACTGTCTCACCTTTTTTCGGACCATCGCACGGCAACAGCCAACGCTCTTTCGTTCCATTGCTCGCAGTACGCGCGAGTAACACCGAAAGATGCTTGCCTCGCGGTGCGAGGAGCACGAGATCGACTGTGAAGATTGCGCGGCGCGGAAGAGTTCGCGTCGGCGCTGAAGAAGAGCGCTCGCGCATGGAGGCGCGAATAAGTAGCCAATTGCTACTTATGTCAAGGGCCCGTCACGAGTGGACGGGCCCTAATGTTTTCGCTGCGACAATATGCGACTGTTTGACTAAGGCGTCAATCGAGCCGAGCGTCGTTCGCCGTCTCCAATCGAGTGCAGTGGCGGGATAGAGATCGGAAGTGTCGCCGTGATGTCGATCTCTCCGAGCAACGCGCGCGCTGCGGCGCGCTGTGACGCAACGTGACTGCCCCACGCGATCATATATGAAGGAGCGTCTGCAATTTGCAGTAACAAATACGGAGTGCCGAATGTCACGACGACGACGCCACGTCCCTCTCGCTCTCTCACAATGTCGCGCATGAATTGCGCGAACGCTGCATCTACACTCGCTGTCGCCGTTTCCGATGTGACATTCACATAGTTGCTCACGATCACGATGTCCGCCGCGCGAGCGCGTTCTAATGCGCGCGCGAAACTCGTTCCTGGATCATCCGCAATCACAATGTCGTTCACAACTGGCAGTGAGCGCGTTCGCAGATACGCGTTAAACGCAACACCAGCACCGAGATCAGTTCGTCGCGCGTACGTGAGCGAGTAGACGCGCGGCTGCGCATTCTCGCGCAGAATAGGGACAGCACTCTTCGTGTCGCGCACGAGAACGACGCCGCGATCGGCGATGCGATTCGCGAGCGCCACATGTTCACTGTCACCTACGACGCGTCGCACGTTGCTTAGATCCACGAAGCGATTACGCTGCAAACCGAACATCGACTTGAGCGCGAGCACGCGTCGCACAGATCGATTGATTCGCTCCTCGTCGTAGCGACCTTCTTTGATTCCTTCGATGACGGCGTCAATTGCGGCACGTGTGTCTTTGGGCATGAGCAGCACATCAGCTCCCGCTTCTATCGCACGTTTGTTCGATTCGCCGGCGCCGAACTGTTTGACGACGCCTTGCATGTCCATCGCGTCGGTCACGATCAAACCATCGAACTTGAGCTGATCGCGCAGCAACGTACTGAGCACCGGTCGTGACAACGTCGCTGGCACGCCGCTCGAGTCGAGCGCCGGCAACACGCCGTGAAAAGTCATCATCGCGCCGAGGCCTGCATTTACGGCAGCACGAAATGGGACAAGCTCGACTGAATCGAGTCGCGACTTGCTCACATTGACGACTGGAAGATCGAGGTGCGAATTGACCTCCGTATCGCCGTGGCCGGGGAAATGTTTCCCCGTCGCGAGCATCCCATGCTGTTGAATCCCGCGCACCTGGGCGGCGCCGAGGCGCGCCACGCGCGCCGGTACCTCGCCGAATGAGCGCGCGCCAATCACGGGATTGGCCGGATTGTTGTTGACGTCCAGCACCGGGCCAAAGGCGATGTGGATGCCTAACGCGCGCCCCTCCTCTGCCGTCACTCGGCCCATCTCGTATGCCAGCAACGAGTCATCGGACGCGCCCAGGGCCATGACCCACGGGAACATCGTCGCGCCACCCAGATCGATCGCGTTAGGTACGAAGTACCCGCCGCGCGCGCGAAAGCCCAGCCCGGTCTCCAGGTCGGCACTGATGAGCAGCGGCAGCTGGCTCGCGCGCTGCAGTGCGTTGACCTTGGCCGCGATTTCGGTCGGCGAGCCGACTGAGACGATATAGCCGCCGACGTGGTCTTCGGTGCTGAGCCGTGCGATCCGCTGCCACTCGGTGCTCGACTCGGCGACGTAATCGCCGAGGATCCATGGCCACACCAGCTGGGCCACTTTGTCGCGCAAGGTCAGTGAACGAAGCACCGAGTCCGCCCACGCGCTCGCAGACGGATTCGCGACGATTGACGCGACGCCGCTACCGGCTGCTGCGGGCGCGGTGTCTACGGGCCGCCGGCCACAAGCGATTGCAAAGACGATCGCTCCGACGATTACACACGATCGATTCGCGGTCACCATGAGATCGTCCCCTTCTTGCTCGTGTCGACGTCTTCATTGACACCGGCTTTGAATAGGAAGGCCTGCATGTTTTTCGTCAGAAATGCCCTCGCCTGCGGATCCATCACGTTGAGTCCGTAATGATTGATCAGCATCGTCTGTTGCTTGACCCAATCTGCCCAACACGTTTGACAGATCTCAGCGATGATGCGGGCACCGATGGCGCCCGGAAATGGGGGGCGCTCGAAGCCTGCGCGCGTCTGGCCGCAGCGAGAACAAGTGACGTCAGCCATGCTAAGTCCTATTTAGGGTCATCATTGGAATGATGCCTGTCATTGGCGCCGGATTGTAGCCTAACGAGCCGTCGTCGCGGCGCCCTGTGACGACGTACAGCGCTCGAACCAGTCGATCACGAGCGTCGCGACGGTGTCCTTGCAATAGTCCGCTGCCAACACATGTCCGCAGCCACTCACCCACTGTATCGATTTCACGGGATGCTCGATGAGAGCAGCGGCAGCTGCAACGTCGGCGGCAGCAACGCGATTGTCTTGCCTGGAGTGCACAATGAGGGTCGGGGAGCGAACCTGCGCCAGGTGACGGCGCGCGTGTCGCACCACGTTCCACAGCTCCGATAGGAGCCGCGGACTTGTATACCCGTAAGCCAGCGATTTCGCGCCCGCTTCCGGATCATGAAGCGACCGGCGATCTCGCGTATAAATGATGGGGATCACCCACTGGAAGAATGGCCACAGCGTGGCCCCAAGTCGGGCAATCGCAGGCATGGCGATGTACGGCGCCAAGAGGACCAACGCCGGCACCGGCCGAGCGGACTCCAGCTCGAGTGCCAGGTCGGCACCCATCGACTGACCGCAGAGAACGACCGTCTCGTGCTTTCGCATGAGATCCTCGTACGCCCCGCGCGCAGCTTGAACCCAATCCGTTGCGCGGCTCGCGTGAAACTGCTTGAGAGTGCGAGCATGTCCTGGGAGAAGTGGCACCGAGACGCTCCATCCTGCGGTCGCGAGCCGTTGAGCGAGGACCTCGAGCGACTGTGGAGTGTCGCCGAACCCGTGGAGCAGTAGCGCCGCTCGCGGATGGCCGCCGTAGTAGATCGCCTGCGCGCCGGGAATCACTCCATCGCTGCCTAACGGGAAACGTTCTGCCAGAGCGCGTTCGGCCGCACGCCACGCCGCACCGCGCAGCAGCTGCACTGCCAGCACCGCTGCTGCGACGACGCCGATTATGAGAAACGACACGCGCTAATAGCGCGGAATGCCCGGATCAACGTCCGAGCTCCACGCATCGATTCCACCGGCGAGGTTGTAGACGCGCCTGAATCCCAGCGCGAGGAGATGCTCTGCCGCTGCTTGGGATCGCGTCCCTAGGTGGCAGTAAACCACCGTCTCGACCGAAGGATCGAGCGAAGCGGCGGAGCGCGCCAACTCGCCAAGCGGTAGCAGCGTCGCACCGCCGATATGTCCAAGATTCCACTCCCACGGCTCCCTCACATCAACCAATGCGAGGCTCCGTCGATCTGCGCGCCAGGCCTCGAGCTCGCGAGCGGTGATCTGCGTGACGCTTTGCCTCGCGCCGTTCACAGCACCGCGCGGCGCGCAAAACTCGTCGTAATCGATCAACTCGCGGAGAGTGCGCGTTCCGCAGGCGATGCACTGCGGATCCCTTCGAATCGCGATGTCGCTGAACCGCGCTGCGAGAGCGTCAATCAACAGAAGACGTCCGATGAGAACGTCGCCTTTGCCAAGGATGAGTTTCATCGCTTCGCTGGCCTGCAACATCCCGACGATGCCGGGCAGCACGCTCAGCACGCCGGCTTCGGCGCAGCTCGGCACCGAGCCTGCCGGAGGTGGAACAGGATACAGGCAGCGATAGCACGGCCCGTTAGGCGCAGCGAGAACGGTGACCTGGCCGTCGAAGCGCAGGACGCTTCCGTACACGTTTGGGATGCCGAGCAGCACGCACGCGTCGTTGACCAGGTAGCGTGTGCGAAAATTGTCCGTACCATCCACAACGAGCTCGAAATCGCGTAAGATTTCGAGTGCGTTTTCTCGCGTGAGTTCCGCGTCGAACGGAACCACTTCCACGTTAGGATTCAGCGCTCGCAGTCTTGAGCTAGCAGTCGCGACCTTTCGAGAGCCGATGTCGGATGTGACGTACAGCAGCTGGCGATGCAGGTTGGATAAGTCCACTGCATCGCAGTCAACAATCCCCAAGGTGCCGACGCCGGCAGCCGCGAGGTACGACGCAACCGGCGACCCCAATCCACCGGCGCCGATCACGAGTACACGCGCGCGCTTGAGCCTCGCTTGCCCCTCTTTACCAACTTCGGGGAGCGCCATTTGGCGCGCGTACCGGGCAATTTCTGCCGGGCTAAAAGACTCAGTCACTGACTCAAACCGTGTGATGGCACTCACGTTGCCTATGTGACAATATACCGAGCCCAACGTACCCCTTTTCCCCACCGTCCCGGAGATTCTGCGCGCGGTCTCCGGTACTCGTCACGCCCGTGCGCTTCCCCTGCTAGTCTCTGCACGCATCGCATTCGCTTTCCGTCGCCATAATCGGCAATGACATGTTGCTTGCGGCGCTGCCGGCCACACCGGTTCAGCTCGCGCACGCCTGTTATCAGCTGGGATTCGACATAGTTGTTCCCGCAAGCTGGGGCGATGAGCTCGTCGCGCAGGCGGTCCTGGAAGATCTCCGTCATCGCGACCGCGAACCAGTGATACAGTGCACGTGTCCGCTTGTATACGAGCGTCTGCTGGCAAACGGACAGCACTTGTTGCCCTCTATGGTGCAGACGGCGGCTCCCGCTGTCGCCGCCGCTCGTTATGCACGCCACGCGTTCGCGCCGCGCCATCTCAACATCACATATGTCGGCGCGTGTCCAGGCGCAGGTCATCCATCGATAGATGAGCGTTGCGTGCCTGACGAGCTTTTGCGTTTGCTTGTAGAGAGCGACATCTCGATCGCTGACATGCCGACGGTTTTCGACTCCGTTTTGCCACCAGACCGGCGTCGATTCGTTTCTCTCCCTGGCGGGTGTCCGACCCAGGAAGCGCTCTGGCAAGCAAGCGACGGCCGCATGCTTCGGGAGGTTACGCAGCCGACGTTTTCGACTGATTTGGCGCAGACGCTTGTGTGGCGCGAGCACGTCATGGTGGACGTTGCGCCGTCGCTCGGCTGCGCCTGTGCAGGCAGTTGTAGCCGGCTTGGTGCGCGTTCGGGTCGCGTCGCGGTGATGGCAATTGAGCCACCTCGGGCGTCGCAGCCGGTCGCGAATTACAAGTCGGAATACGCGGCGCCAACCGTGCAGCCAGTCGTAACGACCGAGCCGTCAAACGGCGACGCGCC
>CBQVAZ010000087.1:0-10048 GCA_967720205.1 uncultured Gemmatimonadaceae bacterium
CCGACGTGCTCGAATACCTCGACGAGGAACTGCGCTCGAAGGTGCTCGAGGAGATGACGACGTCGCAGGCAGCGGAGCTTGTCGGCGCGATGACGCCTGACGATCGCGCCGACGTCCTCGAGGAACTGGAAGAAGAGACAGCGGAAGAGATTCTCTCCGAAATTCCTGCCGAGGCGCGGCGCGAGACCGAAGAGCTGCTCGCGTTCGACGCGGACACCGCCGGCGGTCTGATGACGACGCAGTTCGTCTCCATCGGCCGCGACCTAACGATTGCAGAAGCGTTGGCCCAGGTGCGCGCCGCGGCGCGCACCGAACGCAAGGATCAGATGTACGCGATCTACGTGCTCACGGTCGACGGCGGACTGGCGGGTGTCATGTCCTTGCGCGAATTGCTCGCGGAGCCTGACGACGCGATTGTAGGAGACGTGGCGCGCACCGATGTCGTGAGCGTCCCGGCAACGGCCGATCGCGCAGAGGTGGCACGCATAACGTCCGAGTACGACCTCGTGGCCGTGCCAGTCGTGGATCCGCTGCTGCGCATGATTGGCGTGATTACTGTCGACGACGTCATCGACGTCATCGTCGAGGAACAGACCGAAGACGCGCAGAAATCCGGCGCGGTGCAGCCGCTCGACGATCCGTACTTTCAGGCAGGATTCTGGTCGATCGCGCGCAAGCGAAGCGGGTGGCTCGTTCTGCTCTTCGTATCGGAGATGCTCACCGGTACGGCGTTGCGCCATTACGAGGCGACGCTCGCCAGCACGATTGCGCTCACGTTCTTCATTCCGCTCGTGATTAGCTCCGGCGGTAACTCGGGCTCGCAGTCGGCGACCCTCATCACACGAGCGCTGGCCGTGGGTGACGTCGACCTGCGCGATGCGTTGCGCGTGTTCATGCGCGAGCTCGGCCAGGGTCTCGTGCTCGGGGCGTTTCTCGGGGCGATCGGTTTTGGCCGCGCGCTGATGTGGGGGAATGGATTCCCCATCGCCTGGGTCGTCTCCGTGACACTGGTGCTCGTTGTCATCACGGGAACGGTCGTCGGCGCGATGCTGCCGCTTCTTTTGACACGAGTCGGCTTCGACCCTGCGCTGGCGTCATCGCCATTTGTTGCGTCGCTCGTGGATGTCGCCGGTATCGTCATTTACTTCACGATTGCGATCAGCCTGCTGGGCCTCGCGTGACGCCTAACGGCGACGTCGACCGGGCGCGCCTCGCTCGCGCGACGGTCCTCATCGTTGCCTCGGCCGCCTGCTTCTCCACAATCGCGATCTTCGTGACGCTCGCTACGCGCGCGGGGGCTCCGCTGCTGACGGTGCTGACGGGCCGCTTTTTCTTCGGCACGCTGGCGATCGCGCCGATCGCCGGATTGGCGGCGGTAGGCAGCGCACCACCTTCGCTGCGCAACGCTCTGGTGTTTCGCGCCGGCGTCTTACAAGCCGCGCTCGTCTTCTGCAGCGGAGCGTCGCTGCGATGGCTCCCAGCCGCGACGCTTGTCTTTCTCTTCTATACGTATCCAGCCTGGGTCACCATTATCGTCGCGCTTCAGCGCGGCGAGCGCATCTCACTGCGCCGCGGTGTCGCGCTCGTGCTCTCGCTGGTTGGCGTTGCCATTATGGTTGGTGCGCCAGGACCGCTGGTGGTGCACCCTGCTGGCGCCGCTCTCGCGCTGGCGTCGGCGCTGATCTTCGCGATCTATCTCGTGTACACAGACCGGCTGCAGGCGGCAACGACAACCGGTGTCACATCGTTCTGGATCGCTGTGGGCGCGGGCGCGACCTTCCTCATCGCCGCCGTCCTAACGAGGCAGCTGACATTCGACGTGGCAGCATCCGTTTGGGCGTACATGGCGGCCCTCGGTGTGCTCTCGACCGCTGTGGGCTACGGCCTGTTCTTCAAGGGCTTGAGGATCCTTGGGCCTGTGCGCACGGCGATCATCTCGACAGCGGAGCCGTTGTGGGCAGCGCTGCTTGGATGGCTCGTGCTGACGCAGCCCGTAACGCTTGGAACCGCGGTGGGCGGAGCTTGTATCGCCGCTGCAGTTGTTATTCTGCAATGGCGTCCGAAAGGCGACGTCAACACACAGCCGCCGGTTACCTAACGAGTTTCCTGAGTGGCCAGATCACGACGTCCAGGCGCTTCGCAAAGTGCACCATCGGCGGCCCCGCGGCGCTGAGCCGGTTTGCTGCCAACATGTCGTTGCGTTCGATCTCGACTTCACCCGGTTGCAACGGCCACTGGACGTGATGAATGTCGGCAAACGACACGGTGTCACGGTCCGTCGTGTAGAGCCTGTAGCGCTCAGTGAGAAAGTGCGTGAGCGAGCCCGGCTCCGCCTTCTGCACCGGACCCGTTGGCCAGTAGCTCGCGACGAAACGCGTTTCAGCTGAGCGGATCGAGGAGTACTGCATGCGCGCTTGACGCTGCTCGGCACGCATGATCGCGTAGTAATACGGGAGCATGAAGAGCAGCCGCCCTCCGAACACGGTGAGGCGACTGGCCGCGTCGAGACTGAAGAACCAGACTCCAGGCCTGTTTCCGTGCCTAACGTACGTGCGCACGTTGAGCTCGGGGAACGTCGAGAGGCCTGGAAGCGACGGCACACCGCGCATCGTGACGCCGGACATCCAGAACGGCACAACGGCGATCCATGCCTGACCGTCGTATTCATCGACCGTCAGACCGCGCGGGATGAATGGCGCGAGGAGCGACGCAGAGACGGGCCAGTGCAGAAAGGCCAGATCGTTCCACACCTGCCGCCAAATCCAGGGTCCGCTCGGCAACGGCCAAGGGCGATGGGCGGTTTCGCGAAGTGCAGGATGACTCACACGGTCCTGCCTAACGAGCTAGTGACCGAATTCCCCCAGCGTCCGCGCGCCGACTTCGGCCAATTCGCGGTGCGCTCCCGGAATGTGCTCACTCGCGGGACGCGACTCTTCGGCCTCCTGCGGTGTGTACTCCAGCGCCATCCATTGCACCGCACCGCTCTCCAGCCACTCGTATTCTCCTTTCAATACGCGCTGCGCCAGACGATAGATCGCGACATCGTGTGGACCAAAGAGCTGGCGGAAGTTCGTGCGTATGCGCTCCTTGGCTTCGCGGCAGAAGACGTCAGCCAGTTCGATCGCGTTAGGGTTGCCGCGTTGCTCCAGCATTCGCGCGCGCACGCACGCCGCAGCGATCGCATACAACTCGGCGCCGATTTCGACGGCTCGGAACAGCACCATCTGACGCCGCTCGAGCTTGGGACCGAAACGCACCATCGCGTGGAAGATCGAGCGTCCCAGCTTGTTCGCGGCGCGATCTGCAAAGCGTAGCTGGTTCGCCAGGCGCCCAAACTCGCCGTACGAGCGCGGCTTGAGCTCGTTCAGCCAGCGAGACGGGTACCACGCAGCGTAGAATGGCGCGGACTTGCCTAACGCCGAAAGACGCTCGCCGAATGTCGCCTTCGGCTTGACGATGTTGAATGCGAGCTGGAAATGCTTGTCGACGGCCTCGCGCGCGATAAAGAGCCGCATGATCTCCGAAGACCCCTCGAAGATCAGATTGATACGGAAGTCACGCATGGCGCGCTCGATCGAGATCGGCCGTTCGCCGCGGCGAGCGAGCGATTCCGCGGTTTCGTAACCGCGGCCGCCTCGGATCTGCAGCGCATCGTCCACGATGCGCCAACCAGTCTCCGAGTTCCACATCTTGGCGATCGCCGCCTCCAGCCTGATATCATAGCGGCCTCGCTCGTACAGCGCTGTCGAGAGTTCAGCGACGGCTTCCATGGCGAACGTGTCGGCGGCCATGCGGCCGATTTTGCGCGCGATGGCGTCGTGCTTCCCGATCGGCTGCCCCCACTGCACGCGCTCGTTGGCCCATGCCCGAATGACGTTGAGCAGCGCCTTGCCAACGCCGGCGCATCCTGCTGGCAGCGTTAGGCGGCCCGTGTTGAGCGTGATGAGCGCGAGCTTGAGTCCCTTCCCGACACCCCAAAGAATGTTTTCAGTAGGAACTCTCACATTGTCGAAACGGATCACGCCGTTTTCGATCGCTCTGAGGCCCATGAAGCGCAGGCGGTGCTTCACTTCGACGCCCGGCGTAGCCGCATCGACGATGAACGCAGTGATCTGCCGCACGCTCTTCCCGTTAGGCAGCACTTTGTCGGGAGTTCGCGCCATCACCACGAACAACTCGGCGCGCGTGCCATTCGTGATCCACAACTTCTCGCCGTTGATGATGTAGTGCGAACCGTCCTCGGACGGCGTCGCCGTCGTCGTCATGTTCGCCGGATCACTCCCGGCGTTCGTCTCGGTGAGCGCAAACGCTGAAATCGCGCCCGCAGCAAGGCGCGGGAAGAATTTCTGTTTCTGTTCGTCCGTGCCGAAGAGCTTGAGAGGCTGCGGTACACCGATCGATTGCGACGCAGACAGAAGCGCGACGAGGTTACCGTCCTTCGACGTGACAAGCTCCATTGCGCGGATGTACGTCATTTGCGACAAGCCAAGCCCGCCGTATTCGCGCGGGATCTTTATTCCAAAGGCCCCCATCTCGCGGAGCTCTTGCACGTACGACTCGGGGATTTCTCCCGACACATCGACGTCTTCCGAGGGAAATCGCTCGAGAAAGGCGCGCAGCTTCTCCAGGAATGCCTTAGCGCGCGCCTGTTCGTCCGGGTCGACGATTTCGGGGTGTGGATGAATCAGGTCGAGCCGAAAGCGGCCGAGGAATAGCTCGCGGACGAAGCTCGGATATTCCCACTCGGTCTCGCGCGCCATCTCAGCGGTCTCGCGAGCTTCGGTCTCAGAGGCGTGTGTCGATTTCGCGTCGGTCATATGCTGTGTGCCCGTCCTGAAGTGTTTACCCCGCCACCGCCGAAGGCGCCACGGCAGACGAGCGACGTTCGGCGACTCCACGTCGCAACGCGAGGAACGTACCTACCAGTGCGATTATTCCGAATACGGCCCACTGAATAGCGTAGCTCAAGTGTGGACCGGCGGTTATGGCGGGTGGAGCGAGCCGCGCACTCACCGTGTCACCCGCCGCGGGCGTGGTGAGCACGAGCACATAGGGCAATAGTTGCGTCCCTTCACCCAATCGTCGTAGCAGCGAGTCCCTCACAAGTTGTCGGACAAGTTGCGGACGATTCTCCATCGTGACCGGCCCCCGCGCGGCGACGTAGCTGTCCAAAAACCCCTGCGCCTCGACGCTGTCCGGCTCGCGCCAACGCGTGAAATCGATTGTCATGCCGTCAGGCGCGTAGACCCAGCCGCGGTTAGTGAGCAGCGTGCGACCGTCTGGGAGTTTGAGCGGCGTCAGGATGTAGACCCCAGGAGAGCCTTCGCGCGAGCGTAAAGCGAGAGCTAGCTCGTGCTCGTAGTCGAAGACTCCACGCACGGAAGTGCGCCGGTACTGCGCAGAACTGTCGTTCGCGATCTCACTCAGTGGTAATGCAACTGAGGCCATCCGATCGGCCAGCATCGCGTTGCGTTCGCGGCGTTCACCCAGGCGGTCGACTTGCCATTTGCTCAAGCGGAAGCAGCCTAACGCGACGGCGACACCGATTGCAGAGAGCAGTATGTATCGAAACGGCATGATCCTTAGAGTCTATCCCCTATCCTCCTATCCCCTACAGCAGTGAGAGCTGCTCCCCCATCTGCGCTGGCTCGACGGCGCGCAGGCCCAGGCGACGCTGAAACTCTCGCGTGGTCTCCGGCGCGTGTCCTGAGAAATGATTGTTCACGTAGCCGTAAATAGTCTGTGTTTTCGTCGCGAGTTGGCGAATCGCGCCTACCCAGGCTTCGATCTCGCGCGTGCGATCGATCTGGATGCGCGAGTAATCGACGAGATCGCGATTCGGCCCGAGCCAGCGGATGTACGCGAAGTCCGCCGTCGGACGCTCGGCGAGCGCGAGCATCGTCTTGCGAGGGATCCAGCGACCGTCGGTGAGCGCCAGTGCCACGGCATGATCAGCGAGCAGCGCCAGAATACCATCGTGTATCCAACCGCGCTGGCGGAATTCGATCGCGAAGCGAAGGTCGCGCGGCAGGTGGCGGAGGAACGCCGCCAGCGCGGGAAGCTCGTTAGGCGCGAAGTCGGGCCCCAGCTGGATCAGGATGGGCCCGAGCGCTCGCCCCAATTCGCGTGCGCTATCGCTGAACGCCGCGAGCACCTCGGTCGCCTGACGAAAGCGGCGCTCGTGCGTGATCTCCTGCGGCAGCTTGAGAGCGAAGACGAAATCGGGTGGCACTCTATCGGCCCAGCCGCGCACCGTTTTCGTCGGCGGCACCGCATAAAACGTCGCGTCAACCTCGACCGTGTCGAAGGCTCGAGCGTACACCGACAGGAAGTCAGTCGCGCGAGTTCCGCTCGGGAAAAACGGCCCGACCCAAGCGTCGTAGTTCCATCCCATACAACCCAGGCGGATGCGGTCCGGCATGGCGTGAATCTGCGACATGTGCAGGTCCGGCAACACCTTCAGCCGCCCTTGCACTGCCGATAGCACGATGATATCATATAGCTATCACTTTCGGCATGGATACAATGCTTCGCGAAAAGCCCTATCGGGCGATGAGTGGGTATGTGGTGCTGCTTCTGAGTCTCCTTGTCCTTGGCCTCTCCATCTGGCAGCTCGTCGAGTCGGCCAACAAGGGCCGCGCAGTGCTCGTGGTGGTCTGGAGTTTCGTTTCTGTCCTCGCAAGCCTGAGTTTCGCCGGGCTGTTCACCGTGCAGCCTAACGAGGCGAAGGCACTCACGCTCTTCGGTGCGTACAAGGGCTCCGTGCGCGAGGCTGGCTTCTGGTGGGCCAACCCGTTCATGCACAAGCGGCGCGTGTCATTGCGCGCGCGCAACTTCGAGACAGCCAAGCTCAAGGTGAACGACTCGCACTCCAACCCGGTCGACATCGGCGCGATCGTCGTGTGGCGCGTGATCGATTCTGCTGAAGCGCTCTTCGAGGTCGACGACTATCAGAACTTCGTGCGCGTGCAGAGCGAGTCGGCGGTCCGCGCGCTCGCGTCAGCGTATCCGTATGACGCGCACACGCCGGGCGACATCGCGCTCAGCACGCATCCCGACCAGATCGCGAAAGCGTTGCATGAAGCGATTCAGGAGCGCTTGCAGAAGGCCGGCGTAGACGTCATCGAGGCGCGCATCAGTCACCTCGCGTATGCGCCGGAGATCGCGTCAGCCATGCTGCGGCGTCAGCAGGCCAACGCGATCATCGCCGCGCGCCAGCGCATCGTGGAAGGCGCGGTGTACATGGTCGAGAACGCACTGCAAATGCTCGCCGAGCGCGGCGTGGTGGCGCTGGATGAAGAGCGCAAGGCGGCGATGGTGAGCAACCTCCTGGTCGTGCTCTGCTCCGACAAGGACGCACAGCCGATCGTGAACACGGGCACGATCTATCAGTAGTTCATGGCGGAGCGCAAACCTTTTCTCGTCAGGCTCGACCCAGCGCTGCTGGCGGCACTGCAGCGCTGGGCGAACGACGAGCTACGCTCGTTGAATGGCCAGATCGAGTATGTCTTGCGCGACGCGGTTCGTAAGGCAGGCCGCCTAACGGGAGACAACGAGTAGATCAACTGCCTACACCGCGGACGAACGCGGACTAACACAGACTCTTAAAAGAGCGTTTGTCCGTGTTTGTTCGCGTTAGTCCGCGGTGATTCTTTTGATCTTTCAGTCGGCGATCGGAGCCACTTGCATCAGGCCAGCGAGGCGCGCCCCGATCTGCACCGGCGTCGCGTCAGGCGCGACGCGCAACGAAATCGGTCCGTCGAAGGGCGCACGCTCGACGATCTCAACCTGCGCACCAGGACGCAGCCCGAGCTTCGCGACGTATCTCAGTAGATCCGCGTCCTCGTCTGCCACACTCACCACCCGACAACGCTGACCGGGCCTGAGATCGAGCAGCGTGCGCAGCGGCGTCTCGTCGACATCTCCCTCACGAGTCGGGATCGGCGCTCCGTGCGGATCGATGTGCGGCTCGCCGATCGCGCGCGCCATGCGGTCCACAAGTTCGTCGCTCGCAGCGTGCTCCAGTCGCTCGGCCTCTTCGTGGACGCTGTCCCAGGGATAGCCTAACGCGCGCGCCAGGTACGCTTCGATCACGCGATGGCGACGGATCGTGCGCAACGCCGCCTTGCGACCTGCCGCGGTGAGCCGCGTCCCCTTATAACGCTCGTGTTTGATGAGACCCTGGTCCGCCAAGCGGCGGATCATCCCGCTCACGCTCGCCGCCGCGATGCCCAGACGAGCCGCGATGTCGTTCGTCGCGGCCGCTTCGCCGCCACGCTCGATGTCGTAGATCGCCTTGAGATAGTCCTCGGCGGGCGCAGTGATCGAATCGCTCATGCCGTCACCGGTCGCCGCAGCAAGAGCACCGGCACCGTGGTCGCGTGCCTAACGGCGTTCGCCACGCTGCCGTATACCACGTCCGCGATGAACTTGTGCCCATGCGTCGCCATCGCGATCAGGTCGCACTTCTCGCGTTCGGCCGCCGCGGTGATCTCACGCGCGGGATCGCCTACCGCGAGCAGCGCCTCGACCTTGAGACCTTCACGTTCGAGCTCGCTCGCTGTGCGCTCGAGGTATGCGCGATCTTCGCGCATCTCTTCCGATTCGCGCAGGTCGAGGTGGCGGATGTTTCGCGCCGCCCAGCCGTCGGCGACATGTATCAGCACAAGCGACGCGCCGCAGAAACGCGCGAGGTTCTTCACGTGGTCGAGAATGTGCGCGTCCGTCGGCGAGTTCTCGACGGGCACCATGATGTGCTTGTACATCAGCGGACCCACGCTCCGACGATCTGCACGAGAAGCCACGCGTTGAGCGATGCGATTATCACCGCGACCAAGTAGGCAAGCAGCTTGAGCCACCGCGGATTCACGAACTGGCCCATCTTAACCTTGTCGGACGTGAACATCACGAGCGGAAACACCGCAAACGAGAGCTGCATGCTGAGGACCACCTGGCTGAGCACGAGAAGCTGCGCCGTTCCGCTCGCACCCCACACGATTGCCGTGATGGCCGCGGGCACGATCGCGATGCCGCGCGTTATGAGTCGGCGCAACCATGGGCGTAGACGGATGTTGAGGAAGCCCTCCATTACGATCTGACCGGCGAGCGTGCCTGTCAGCGTAGAGTTCTGCCCGGACGCGAGCAGCGCCAACGCAAAAACGCTCGACGCCCCGGCGACGCCTAACAAGGGCGTCAGCAGTCTGTAGGCGTCCTGAATCTCTGCGACGCCCGTTTGTCCCGCGCGATTGAACGTCGCCGCCGCGACAATGAGAATCGACGCGTTGATGAACAGGGCGAACGAGAGAGCGATCGTCGAATCGATGAACGCGTAGCGCACGGCTTCGCGCTTACCCGAAGGGCTCTCCTCGTAATTGCGCGTCTGCACAATGGACGAGTGCAAATAGAGGTTGTGCGGCATCACCGTGGCGCCGAGTATGCCGATCGCGATGTACAGCATCTGGGGATTGCGAAGGATTTCAGGGTTCGGAAGGAACCCGCGCGCGACGCCACCCAAGTCAGGCTTCGCGATCCACAACTCGAAGAAGAAGCACATCCCCACGGTCGCGATGAGTGCAATCACCAAGGCTTCGAGCAGGCGAAAGCCTTTGTTCTGCAGGTAGAGCACGATCAGCACGTCGAGCGCGGTGATGAGCACACCCCACTCGAGCGGAATGTTGAACAACAGGTTCAGCGCGATCGCGGTGCCGATCACTTCTGCGAGATCGCAGGCGGCAATCGCGATTTCGCAGAGGACCCACAGTCCGATGGCGACCGGGCGCGAATAGTGGTCGCGGCAGGCTTGAGCGAGATCGCGACCGGTGACGATGCCCAGCTTTGACGCGAGTCCCTGGAGCAGGACGGCCATCAGGTTTGAAAGCAGGATGACCGTGAGCAGCGTGTATCCGAACGCCGAGCCGCCGGCTAAGTCGGTTGCCCAATTGCCCGGGTCCATGTAGCCGACAGCGACGAGGTACCCCGGCCCTGCGAACGCCAGGATCTTCCGCCACCAGACCAGGTTGCTGACTGGGATGGTGCGATAGACCTCGGC
>CBQVAZ010000088.1:0-10014 GCA_967720205.1 uncultured Gemmatimonadaceae bacterium
CGGCGAGCTTCGGCGGATCGTCGCGGCCGCGGGCGAGAGAGCGAACGCGGCGTAACGCGCTCACGAGACGCCACAACGAAGAGCCGGGCGGAAACGCTCGGCTCTTTGCTTTGTTGGCCGTCTGTACGGCGCTCGCACGCTGACTTCTCCGCCAACCGCGTGACACCGGGGCCGTAGCGACCGACGCTTCGGCGAACCATACTACGCTTGTGGGCTCCCCCTTATGTCTATGAATCGCCGCACCTTCTCGCACCAGCTCGCAACCGCGTTAGGTGCGCTCGCCGTATCGCCACGAGCGTCGCGCCTGTACGCCGCCGCGGCTCGCTCTGACGTGCCACGGATCAATGGCGATCGTCTGAACCTGCACCTGCGCGAGCTCGCCGAGTTCGGCAAGAATCCGCAGGGCGGCGTAAGTCGCGTTGGCTATACGGACGCCGACAAACAGGGCCGCGACTATGCGATGCGACGCATGCGAGAGGCTGGTCTCGACGTGCGCATCGATATGGCCGGCAACATCATCGGTCGAGTCGCAGGGAGCGATCCGCGTCTCAAGCCGATCCTTTTCGGGTCGCACATCGATTCAGTCCCGGAAGGCGGCAACTACGACGGCACGCTCGGTTCACTTTCGGCGATCGAGTCGATTCAGACGATGCGCGAGCGGAAGATCGTCACGAAGCACCCGCTCGACGTCGTGATTTGGCAATTCGAAGAAGGCGGGCTCATTGGAAGTAGAGGCGCGATCGGCGAGCTCGCCGAGAAGGATCTCGGCCTCGTGAATTGGAGCGGCAAGACCATCAAGGATGGCATCGCCTTTATCGGTGGGAACCCCGAACGATTGAATGAGGCGAAACGCTCTCAGGGCGACTTCGCGGCTTACCTGGAACTGCACATCGAGCAGGGAGGGACGCTCGAGCAGCGCAGTCTCGACGTCGGCATCGTTCAGGGGATCGTTGGCGTCTATCGCTGGGAAGTCACAATAGAAGGCTTCGCGAACCATGCTGGTACGACCGCGATGAAAGACCGCCACGACGCGCTGCTATCCGCCGCGCGCTTCATCGACATGGTAAATCGGACAGTGACGGCAGTGCCGGGGAGACAGGTGGGCACTGTCGGCAAGATTCAGATCTCGCCGAACACGCCTAACGTGATACCTGGTAAAGCGACGCTGTCGCTCGAGTTGCGCGACCTCGACTCTGCCAAGGTCACGTCGATCTTCGAGACGATCCGTCGTGAGGCGGAGGGGATCGCTAACGCGAACGGCACGACAATCCGAATCGAACCGATCAGCGCTAATGCTCCTGCGATGACCGACTCGCGTGTTCGTCGCGCCGTAGGGGAGACAGCGCAAGCGCTGGGTCTGAAGAGCGTGGAGCTGCCGAGTGGCGCGGGGCACGACGCGCAATCGATGTCGAAACTGGCGCCGATGGGGATGATCTTCGTGCCCAGCGTCGGCGGCATCAGCCACTCGCCGAAGGAGTACACCGCGCCCCAGGACTGTGTGCGCGGCGGCGACATGCTACTGAACACAATCTTGCGGCTGGATCAGATGGACTGGTCACGGCCGGCGTCAACCTAACGAGTAGCTTCATGCCGCATAAGAGCACTATTCAAGATGAGCTCAAGCAAAGGAGGCCGTTTCACTCACGCTACCAGGAGGCGCTTCTCGCGCTGATGCGTACGGCCGCTGTCTCGAAGCGACCGGTGGTCAAGGTCGTCGAGGCGGCGGGGATTTCGCTGGCGCAGTACAACGTGTTGCGAATTCTGCGTGGTGCGGGGTCGCAGGGGCTGCCAACGCTCGCGATTCGCGAGCGTATGGTCGAAGAAGCAGCCGGTATCACTCGCCTCATCGACAAACTCGAAGCTGCGGGCTATGTGAGCCGCGAGCGTTCAACGCCCGACCGTCGCTTGGTTCTTTGCCGTATCTCGGAATCCGGACTCGCCCTGTTGTCAGAGCTCGATGCCGATGTGAACGAGGCAGACAAAGCCGTGCTCCAAGTGCTGAACGACGAAGAACTGGACCAGTTGATCGATCTGCTCGACAAAGTCCGCGCCACTCAGGCGATGAAGGCTGGCGTCGGCGGTTAGTTTTGCGGACGAAAAAAGCTTTAGCGCAGAGAACACAGAGGCGCGTTAGGCCTTCCCCATGTCAGCCAAAGATTGGCGGCGTGCGCGTGAACCAGGGACGCACGCGCTCGAGCTGGCCGGCGAGTCTGAACAGCGTCGCTTCGTCGCCGTAACGACCGACAAACTGCACGCCGATCGGTAGCCCTTCGCCATTCCAGAAGAGCGGCACGGACATCCCAGGCTGTCCGGACACGTTGAAGGGCGCGGTGAAGGGCATGAACTCGTAGACTGTGTCCGCGAGTTTCTGAACCATGCCTAACGCGCGCATCAAGCGGCCGCCACGCACGCGCCCCAGCGTCTTCAGCAGCCGACGCTCAGCCGGGGTGGGTTGCAATGCACCATGCGGGAACGGTGGCGACGCGACCGTCGGCGTCAGCAAGACATCGTACCGCTCGAAAAAGGCGCCGATGCTGCGTGAGGCGCGTTGCAAATAGCGCAGCGCAGCGGCGTACTCCGACGCTGATGTCGCCGCGCCAACGAGTGCGAGCACCCACGTCGTATACTCGACGTCCTCGCGTTTTGCGGTGCGTCCCAATAGCTCGCGTGCGTCGTCCAGATCTGCGCGCGTTTCGCCCGCGACCAGCAGAATGAAAGCGCGGTTGAAGCGTTCGCGATCGATGGGCGGCGAGGCTTCCTCGACGTGGTGTCCTAACGACTCGAGAAGCTTCGCCGCATCGTGCACAGCGGCGTGGCAGTCGGCGTGCACATTACGCCCCATCAGGGATGTCGTCGTGAATGCCACGCGCAGTGGCGCCGGATCGGTCGTCACTTCCTGCAAGTAGGGACGAAGCGGCGTTTCGGCCCAGTACGGAGCACCGACGTCGGCGCCTAACGTGGCGTCGAGCATCGCGGCGCTGTCGCGGACTGAGCGCGTGAGCACGTGCTCGATTGCGGCGCCACGCCACAGCTCACCGTTATCCGGCCCGGTCGGCGTTCGGCCGCGCGTGGGCTTGAGGCCGAAGATGCCGCAGCACGACGCGGGCATGCGGATCGATCCACCGCCGTCACCGCCGCCGGCAACCGGAACCATTCCGCTCGCGACCGCCGCTGCCGAGCCGCCGCTGGAACCCGCCGTCGTGCGCTCCGGATTCCACGGATTTCGCGCGGGCCCGAAGAGCTCCGGTTCCGTGAAGGGTGTGAGGCCGAACTCCGGCGTGTTCGTCTTGCCGACGACAATCGCCCCTGTCGCGCGCACGCGCTTGACGTACTCGCTGTCGTGCGGTGCGACGAAGTCGCGAAAGAGTCGGCTCCCACTCGTTATGCGCTCCCCGCCATACCACGACAGCAAGTCCTTGAGCAGAATCGGCACGCCTCTGAAGGGGCCGTCCTGTAACGCACCTTCAGCCGCGCGACGTGCTGCATGGTACATCTTGTGCACGACCGCATTGAGCGCGGGATTGAGTCGTTCGATGCGCTCAATGGCAGACTCGACTAACTCTTTCGGACTGACTTCTCCCTTACGGACTAGCGCAGCCAGACCTAAGCCATCGTGAGTGGAGTACAATGGACCAGGGGATAGGAGGATAGGGGATAGGGGATAGGAAGAACGTCAAAGCGAGGAACGTCCAGCAATGAAAGTTTCCGCGTTAGCCCGCGTTTTGGCCGCGTCTTCGGCGCTTCCACTTTTGGCCGCCGGCGCGCAGCAACCTGTCACGCCGGAACCCCCGCCCGCGATAATTGTGTCGGCGGAAGGGAAGCGCACAATGACGCCGGATCGCGCTTCTGTCTTTCTCTCCATCCAGAATCGCAGCCGCACGCCGTCACAGGCCGGAGCTGAAAACGCGCGCATCGCCACGGCCATTCGCAATGCCGTGGCGGCCGTCGGAGTGGATAAGGCGCAGATCAGCACGCTCAATTACAACGTGCGTCCCGACATCGAGATCATTCCCGGTCCCCAAGGCCGCGAGTTGCGCCGCGACTCCGCCTTCGTGGCGACGAACACAGTGCGTGTCGAGATTCGCAATATCGACCTCGTGGGCCGAGTCATCGACACGGCGCTCACGGCCGGCGCGACGAATGTGATGTCCGTGTCGTACTGGCTGTCGGATCCGTCTCGTGCGCGCAACGAAGCGACAGTCGAAGCTGTCCGCGCGGCGCGCGCGCAAGCGGAGGCAATCGCGACAGCTGCCGGTGGCGCGTTAGGCGATTTGCTCGAGGTGCGTACAGAGCCCATTCGCATCATTGGTCCCCAGCCGATGATGGGCGAGATGGCGATGGCTCGCATGCAGGCGGCCGATGTCCCTACGCCCGTCAGTCCGCGCGACATCGACATTACAGCCTACCTGACCGCGCGCTGGAAGTTCGTCGCTCGACCACGTTAGGCAGCTAGCGTTCGACGTCGTGCAGACGCGCATGATCCTGCTCTGCGCGACGCAATCTGCGCTCGAACGGGACGCCCAGTATGAGAATGAGCAAGGCGATCGCCGAGGCGGTCGCGGCGACAGATAGATAGCCGAGGCCGCAGGCGGCACCGAGGCACGCAGCCAGCCAGATCGTCGCCGCGGTGGTCAATCCATGAACCGTGTTGCCCGTCATGTCGCGCAGGATGACGCCTGCGCCGAGGAATCCGATTCCGGTGATGACTCCTTGAAGCGCGCGGGACGCCGACGTGGTGTCGTGGGGCGGCAGCGTCGCCAGCAGAGTGATGACGGACGCTCCGAGCGCGACAATAGCGTGTGTCCGGACGCCGGCTGGCTTGTCCTTGAGCTCGCGATTGATGCCCAGGATCATCCCGGCCACTGTCGCGGCGAACAGCCGGATCACGATATCAGAAAACTGCACGTCCATCTCGAATTCCCCGCCGTCCGACGCGCGACTGTTGAGGCCGGCACTGCCTGCCTGAACATGGTCTGCTTTGTGCAAGACGGGAAGAGAGAGGGCAGGGCACAGTTCACGAAATGTGAGGTGGGCCCGAGCCTCGCACCTGCCAACGCGTTCACGTTAGGCAGGACCACGTGATTGGCAGGAACCCGATTGGAGGAACGACAAAATGTTGATGACGATTGCGGTAATTCTCCTCGTTCTCTGGCTACTGGGTCTCGTTAGCTCGTACACGATTGGCGGACTGATCCACATCCTGCTGGTCGTTGCGATCATCATCTTCCTGGTGCGAGTGATTCAGGGCCGGCGGCCGGTTATCTAGCGTGCCCTACCTGTCTAAACCGGCGAGGCAGACATGACTGCATCGCGTTGGGTAGGGCTTCTACTGATCGTGCTCGGCGTCATCGGCTTGGCGTACGGTGGGATCACGTACACGAAGAAGCGCCACGCCGTTGACCTCGGACCACTGCAAGTGAAGGTGGATGAGAAGGAGAGCGTGCCAATTCCGCCGCTCGTCGGCGGGTTGGCGATCGCCGCGGGCGTGGTTGTGCTCGCGTTAGGCGGACGCCGCCGCGCCTAGCGGCCGGAGGCGTCCGCTGCGGCGCTCAAGCAAATCGACGTCGATACGCTTCTCACATAAGCGCTAGAGCGCAGGCGGTTCTTGCCGTCCCGCATTCCGCGCAGCCATTTCATGGGCGCGTGGGCATATTGCGGTTGACCGGCCCGAACCACGACGACTCGCCAGGAGCGCACATGCGTCGGACGTCACGCGACATACTACGATTGGCGGTCCCATTCTTACTGTCGCTGTTCCTCGTGCCGGTCTCACAGGGCGCGGCACAACGTACTCAAAAGCCCGTCCTGCACGGCCGGCATTGGGTAGCTGTCACCGGCAAGCCGCTGGCTGCCACAGCAGGTTCGATGATCTTCCAAAAGGGTGGCAACGCCATCGATGCCGCGGCCGCGATGCTCGCCGCGGTCGCCACGATGTGGGACGTGCTGAGTTGGGGCGGCGAGACGCAGGCGCTCATATACAACCCGAAGACGCAGAAAGTCATCGGTATCAACGCGTTAGGCGTCGCACCGACGGGCGCGACCCCCGAGTTCTACAAGTCGAAGGGGCTCGACTACCCGCCGGAGTATGGACCTCTTGCAGCGGTGACCCCCGGAACTCCAGGTGGCTTACTCGTTATGCTCGCCGAGTTCGGCACACTGAGCCTGGCCGACGTGCTCGCGCCGGCGATTCAGATGGCCGATGGCTATCCGATCGAAAACGACGCCGCCGAGTCCATCAATCGACAGCGCGAGTGGATCAAGAAGTGGAAGTACGCGAGCCAGGTTTTTTTCACGCATCCCGGTGAAGCGCGCGAGGCTCCCGTTCCGGGTGAGATCTTCAAACAAGCCGATCTCGGCGCGACGCTTCGCAAACTCGTAGAGGCCGAGCGCGATGCGCTCAAGAAGGGGAAGAGCCGCAAGGAAGCCATCTATGCGGCGTACGATCGTTTCTACAAAGGTGACATCGCCAAGGAGCTCGTTAGGGGCGCGCGCGAAGAAGGCGCGCTGTTCACCGAGGCCGATCTCGCGAACTGGAAGGTGCAGATCGAAGAGCCGGCCAGCACGAGCTACAAGGGGATCGACGTCTACAAGTTGACGGCATGGACGCAGGGGCCGATGCTGCTCCAGTCGCTCAACATTCTCGAGAACTTCGATGTGAAAGCGATGGGCTACAACAGCGCCAAGTACATGCACGCCCTGTATCAAACGCTCAACCTCGCCTTTGCCGATCGCGATTTCTATTACGGCGATACGTCCGTCCCGCCGGAAGAGCCGATCAAGGGTCTGTTATCGAAGGATTACGCGAAGACTCGCGCCGCGTCGATCAATTGGGAGAAGAACGACCCTAACGCGAAGCCGGGGGATCCGTATCCGTTCCAGGGTGGGACCAATCCGTATCTCGAGCTGCTGAAGACTTGGCCGCCGAAGAAGGCGAAGCCCGTCACGACGACGTCGTCGGATATGACTGCCGTACGAGAGGTCAGAGGTCAGAGGTCTGAGGTCAAAGCGAGCGATGCGCCGGCACGGACTTGGGAGGAAGCGTTCTATGCCGGAACGACTTCCATTCAAGCGGCGGATACTTCCGGCTGGGTGATCTCCGTAACTCCGAGCGGCGGCTGGATCCCGTCCGTCATCGCGGGCCGAACTGGCGTCGGGATGAGTCAGCGCGCACAGAGCTTCGTGACCGACCCTAACGAGAACCCGTTCAACGTGATTCAGCCAGGAAAGCGTCCTCGCGTGACGCTCACGCCTTCGCTCGCGCTCAAGGACGGAAAGCCGTACATGGCCTTCTCGGTGCAAGGCGGCGATTCGCAGGATCAGAATCTGCTGCAGTTCTTCCTGAACGTCGTGGAGTTCGGGATGAACGTGCAGGAGTCTGTCGAAGCGGCGAACCTCAACAGCTTCCAGCTGCGCAACTCATTCGACGATCACTCGTCGCGCCCCGGCGACATTCTCGTTAGGGACGATACACCTCCATGGGTCCGCAGCGAACTCCAGAAGATGGGCTACAAGCTGCAACACTCGGCGCGGACGTCGGGACCGATTACCGCAATCTGGTTCGATTGGAAACATCGATCGTTCTGGGGCGCGGCGAGCAATCACGGGGATGATTACGGGATAGCCTGGTAGAGCAGCGGCAAAAAAGATCAAAAGCGGCACCGCGGACTAACGCGGACGTAACAGCAACAAACGCGGAGACTGCATGTTTTTTTCTTAAACAGCGCTTTCTCCGCGTTCGTCGTCGTAGTGTCCGCGTTGGTCCGCGGTGTGAGGTTTTAGTCCGCTTGCACGTCGATCACTCCTCGACGTAAGCGAGATTCCCCTCTGCTGTCGTCGGATCGATGCTCGCCACGATCTCCATCACGCGATTCGCCGGAAAGCCGCCGCGATCGGCGTGCTCGCGCACACGTTCCTCGTTAGGCGCGATGTAGATGCAGGTGATCCGGTCGCCATTGACGTAGCTCTGCACCCACTGCACGTCGCCGCCCATCGACAGCAGTACTGCGTTGGAATTCCGCGAGATGCGCTGCAGATCGGCGGGCGTCAACGCCGACGCGCCCGGGATCTCGCGCTCGATGATGTACTTTGGCATGTGCAGCTCCTCACTTAACGGACGTTGCGAACTGGCAGGAGACCGTGGGATTCCAATCGAACAGCGTCCCGCGCGGATTGTTCTTCCCTACCCAGGCGTGCAGCACCCACAGCCCGAAGGCGTCGTTTCGATGGAACGCCACGCCAGCAATCGCTGGAGGAGTCGGCTTCGTCCACGCGGTGTAAGGAACGACGTATTCCACGCCCACGAATAGCAGCGTTCCGTTCTGTTGCGGTTCGTACAGCAGGATCTCGGGCTTGAGCGCCTGAACCACGCCGTCGATCAGGGCTGGATTTCCGTAGTGGAAGCCCATCCCGCCCACCGGCGGATTCTCGAAGCACCCTGTGAGCTGCGCGTTGTAGCCTGCGCCAACCGCTGCGTTGAAATCCACGAACGGTTGCGTCACGCGCCGAACGACTTGCAACACCTCTTCGATCGCGTCCGCCTGAGCGGCCGAGATTGTAGTGGCGCCATGAGCGCCGTGACTGGACGCCGGCGCAAGGTTCCCATCACTCTGACAGGCCGCGAACACCAACGCGCCGACGGCGCTGGCAACTGCGACCCATCCCACAGTCCTGCTTCTTCCACGCATACAGCCTCCATCCGCATCGAGCGGAGTGTGTTTTGCGACGCCATCGCAGCCTGGCTGAGTGCAGCCGCCTTGCTCCGGCGTCTTGTGCGCACCTAGAATGAGGCGCGCCCTTCGCCACCCTCTCGACTCTTCATCGCCCCGATCTCGCCTGTGGTATCGTGAAGCGGCTCAAGCTGTTAGGCGGCGCGTACGTCGACGCTGACGAGGGTGGAACTCCTGTCACCGGCCGCGCCGTTCAGCGCAGGCGCTTGGCGCTGCTCGCTCTGCTTGTCGTCCGCCAGCCAGCGGGAGTCAGTCGCGACAAACTGATCGCGTATCTCTGGCCTGACGCGGACTCTGACCGCGGCCGGCATCTCCTTTCGGATTCGATTTACCGGATCAATCAAGACCTGGGCAGCGACACAATCATTCCCGCCGGCGATGAGCTAAAGCTCGATTGCAAGGCGATCGGCTGCGACGTCCTCGAGTTCGAGACCGCACTCGCCGTTCACAATTTCGAGCACGCAGTGGATGTGTACGCTGGCCCGTTCCTGGACGGCTTTTTCCTCTCGGAATGCGTCGAGCTCGAACGCTGGATCGACAGAGAACGCGATCGACTCTCCCGCGAATACCTCGCCGCCCTCGAGGCGGTGGCTGAGGATCGAGGGAAGGCTGGTGACTTTGCAAAGGCCGTCGAGTGGTGGCAAAAGGCAGCGGCTCAGGACCCATACAATTCGCGCATCGCGTTGCGCCTGATGCAGGCGCTCGCCGCCGCCGGCAATCGGCCGGGCGCCATACAGCACGCGCAGATCCACGCGACGCTCGTTAGGTCCGACTTCGGCACCGAGCCAGACAAGGCATTGGTCGAATACGCCGATCGGTTGAAGCAGGGCACCGACCTTCCCGCCAAACCACCTGGCAGCCAAAGCGTCCGGAAATCAGAAAGCCTGCAATCCACAGCGCGCGACCAGTCTATCCTAGCCGCGGCACCGGTCCCCGCTGTCCCAGTGCCAGAAAGAGTGTCGGTCCCTCTCGTGTCATTCGCGTCAACCGCCGAGCTACCGACGCCCGCCGCGAGAGGGCTCAGACCTCGTCGCCCCAGCGCGCGCGCGGCGTGGACAACCGCCGGCGCGTTGATCGGTGTGGCGGCCCTTGCCTTCGTCATGCGTCCGCGCCCATCGCAGCCGAGTCGTCCGAGTGAAGTCGTCGTCGCCAGCACCGATAGTGTCCGGAGCATCGCCGTGCTTCCCTTCGCGAATCTCAGCGCCGATCCCGCGAACGAATACTTCGCCGATGGGATCACCGATGAGCTGACCGCAGCATTGGACCGCGTCCCCGGTCTGCGCGTCGC
>CBQVAZ010000089.1:0-10000 GCA_967720205.1 uncultured Gemmatimonadaceae bacterium
GGGTGACCGAAGACCCAGAAGAGGTGCTGCCAGAGGAGCGGGTCGGCGCCGGCGAACGTGTTGTAGAAGTTCGTGCCGAAGAACCGGTCGAACTGCATGAAGAACAGCGCAATCGTGATGACCGGGAACGCGAGGATGATCAGCCACTGCACCACGAACGACATCCACGTGAACATCGGCATGCGCATCAGGTT
Source organism: uncultured Gemmatimonadaceae bacterium (assembly GCA_967720205.1). Lineage (GTDB taxonomy): Bacteria > Gemmatimonadota > Gemmatimonadetes > Gemmatimonadales > Gemmatimonadaceae > DASYRX01. The sequence goes on from CBQVAZ010000089.1 coordinate 195, forward strand.
CATGCCTGGCGCGCGCATGTTGATGATCGTCGTGGCGAAGTTGAACGCCGCCGCCAGCGATGAGATACCGAGGATCTGGATGCCCAGCACCCAGAAGTTCATGTTCTGGCCCGGCGAAAACGTCTTGCCGGTGAGCGGCGTGTAGGCGAACCAGCCGCCGTCAGGCGCGGCGTTGAAGAAGATCGGGATCGTGATGAACAGGCCGCCGAACAGGTAGACCCAGTAGCTGAAGGCGTTCAGGCGCGGGAAGGCGACGTCGCGCGCGCCGATCTGCAGTGGAATCAGGAAATTGAAGAACGCAGCGGACAACGGCATGATCGCGAGGAAGATCATCGTCGTCCCGTGCATCGTGAACAGCTGATTGAACGTGGCGGCGGAAACCTTTGTGCCGTTAGGCGACATCAGCTGGTAGCGCATCAAGACCGCTTCCAGACCGCCGAAGATGAAGAAGAAGATGGCCGTATTGAGGTACAGCTGGCCGATCCTCTTGTGGTCGACTGTCGTCAGCCAATCCATCAAGCCATAGCGTTTGCGCTCGATGGGAGGGGCGTAGGTTGGGGCGGTAGCGGTAGCCATAACCTATTTCAGCGCTTGGAGGTACGCGACGATATCAGCAATCTCTTGATTCGTAAGCCCACCAACATTGATCACCGTCTTCATGACTGGGTCGTACTCACCCTTCCCCAGCGTCGGCATGCTGGAGAACTGCAGGGGCTTCATCTTGCGTGCGTTCTTGATCCACAGCGCCATGTGCCGCGGATCGTTCGGGAACAGTCCAGCGCCGATCGTTAGGCGCGAACCGACGTGCGTCAGGTTCGGACCCGTGACCCCGACCGACATCGGATTCCCTTCGATCTTGTGACAGGCGATGCAAGCGCTGCTCGAGTACTTGGCTCGGCCGCGCTCGATGTCGCCAACGAGATTTTCCGGGAAGGACACGTCCGGCGGGACCGGCGTGGAGGGCATCGCGTACGCCGGCACGCGATCCCGCGGGAACACGTAGCTGCCCACCGCTTGCGTCGGAGGTGGTGCGGCAGGCGGTTGCTTCGCGGCCGCCGCGTTAGGCTGAGGCGTTGCGGTGGCCGGAGTGTTGGGCGCCGGAGTGCCGGGGGCCGGTGCCGGAGCCTGGATCATTGCCGGCGTTCGCTGATGCGCCGCCCATTGCTCGAAGTTCTCCGCCGGCACTGTGAACACACGGAAGCGCATGTTCGCGTGCGACGCACCGCAGTACTCGTTACAGCTTCCGTTGTAGACCGTGTATGCGGCCGAGTCGGGCGTGAACCAGAGATAGTTCGTCCGGTTCGAAACAACGTCGCGCTTGCCGCCTAACTGCGGAATCCAGAAGGAGTGAATGACGTCAACCGTGCGCAGCGAGAACGCGACCGGACGTCCAATCGGCAAGTACAATTCGTTGGCCGTCGTGATGTTGTAGTCGGGATACTTGAACTCCCACCACCACTGATGCCCGATGACGTCGACCTTGAGCGCGTTCGCGGGTGCTGCGGCCTGGGTGCGGAAAATCGCGCGCACCGTGGGTACCGCGATGATCGCGAGAATAAGCGCGGGAAGTACTGTCCACGTGATTTCAAGCGTGGTGTTCCCGTGCATCAACTTGCTGTCGGCGTCGACAGGGACGCCTGGACGCCGCCGATACTTCCAGATCGTGTAAACCAGGATCGATTCGACGATAACAAAGACGATCGTCCCCCACCCGAGCAGCGTGTTCCACAGCGACGTCGATTCTCGGTTGAACTCGGTGGTTGGATTGAACGTCGAGTTCGGGTATTGGCCGGCGCATGCGGCGAGAGTCAGCAGGGCCAGCGCGCCGAATGTCAGCGCCGCGGCCTGGCGCGGCTGTATGCGTAGGTGCATTCGCTGCTGCGAAAGGGAGACCAAGGGCACCGGACGCGTGAGCGATCAAACATCCGATGGTCCAAAAATCCCGCCAAAGCTACGGAGGCACCAAGAGGGGGGCAAGCGTGAGCCGCCTCAGCCACTCCCTTCCGTATTCGGTGCTTCTTCTGTGACTGCGTGGTTCTCCTTCACGCGCGTCTCGGCGACTTCGAGCTGCATTCTGAGTTGCGCGACGCCCTCGCGTAAGGCACGCACGCGCACTCGGTCGCTGCCTGTGCGTCCCGCGATGATCATCATCTGCGTGACGTGATCAGAGACCATTCCAAATTGCGCTTTGAGCAGCGAAACCAGCGGCGCGCCTGTGCGACGCACTTGCTGTGAGTAACTCGAGATGGGCTCGTTCTTGTGCGCCGTCGCTGCCATGTGCTCAATAAGGCCGTGAAGTCGTTGCGCGATCTTCGCGGCCTCTTCAAGAGTGGCCATTTTCAGCCGACCGGGGACGTCGAGGCTACTGCGCATGTTTCCCTTGTTAATCCGTGAAATCCGCGGCCAAAACAACCTGGTTACAGATGTTCCTACTTAGGTTGGACCATTGCGGCAGGATTGAGTAACTCGTCCAGTCTCTCGCGCGAGAGCAGTTTGCGCTCCAGAACAATGTCATAGACGCCGCGGCCGCTCTCCAACGCGTCTTTGGCGACTTGCGACGCGACTTCATAGCCCAGCTCCGGCAGCAGCGCTGTCACTACCCCGATCGATTCAGTCACGAAGCGGCGCATACGATCGGGGTTCGCCGTGATGCCGTTGACGCAGCGCGTTCGCAGCACATCGCACGCTCGGCGCAGCGAATCGATGCTCCTGAGCAGTCGATATGCGATGATCGGCTCGAAGACGTTGAGCTGAAGCTGTCCAGCCTCGGCGGCCATAGTCACAGTGACGTCGCCCCCGATGATGTCGAAGCAGACCTGATTCACGACTTCTGGGATGACTGGGTTGACCTTACCCGGCATGATCGACGAGCCCGGCTGCATGTGCGGCAGGTTGATCTCGCCGAGTCCAGCGCGCGGACCGGACGAGAGGAGCCGCAGGTCGTTGCAGATCTTGGAGAGCTTGACCGCGCAACGTTTGAGCACACCTGAAAGCTGCACGAAAGCGCCCGTGTCCGACGTCGCCTCGACGAGGTCCGGCGCGGTGATCAGAGGCAGGCTGGTGACTTCACTGAGCGTCTGCCTAACGACGTCGGCGTAGCCGCCCGGCGCCGTGATGCCGGTACCGATCGCAGTCGCGCCCATGTTGATCTCGCGAATGAGCGAGAGCGCCTCGCCGAGTCGATCGACATCTTCCAGCATCGTGTGGCCGAATGCGGCGAATTCCTGCCCCAGCGTCATTGGCACCGCGTCCTGCAGCTGCGTGCGTCCCATCTTCACGAAGGGCTGGAACTCTTTGCCCTTGGCGAGGAACGCATCGACGACCTCGCGCATCGCGTGCCGAAGGCCTTCGATCTCGCTGTGCAGCGCCAGGCGCACGGCAGTCGGATAGACGTCGTTCGTCGACTGGCTGAGATTGACGTGATTGTTGGGGTGTACGCGATCATAGTTGCCGCGCTTATCGCCTAACAATTCGAGCGCGCGGTTCGCGATGACTTCGTTGGCGTTCATGTTGGACGACGTCCCGGCGCCGCCCTGGATCATGTCGACGAGAAAGTGTTCGTGATGCCGTCCGGAGCGGATTTCCTGACACGCTCGCACTATCGCGTCGGCGACATCTTGCGGCAGCAGGCCGAGCTTCGCATTTGCCTTCGCGGCCGCTTCCTTCACAGCCGCGAGCGCGTCGACGAGGCTGGGGAAGTCACGCAGCGTGACGCCCGTTATGGGGAAATTTTCCAACGCGCGCAGAGTCTGAACGCCGTAGAGCGCGTCGTCGGGCACCTCGCGGTCGCCTAACAAATCGTGCTCGGTGCGCGCGCGCTTTCCGCCAAAGCCCGCCGCACGTCCGCGCCCGACGATCGTCGCATCCGTTGCCGCGAGCCGCTGCGAGATCGCTCGCGCGGCGCGTCCGATCAGCGCCGCATAGAGCATCGGGTGATTGGATCGCATCGTTTCGACTTTGTCCTGCGTCAGTACGTAGGCATCGGTCTTTTGCACGGCCCGCGCGCTCGTACCGTGCGCCGAGTCTTCGAGCAGAATCCCTTCACCGACAGCCTCGCCGGCCCCCAGCGTGGCCATGCGTACTGGCCGGCCGTTCATGGATTTTTCGATCGCGACAGTTCCGTTCACGAGAATGGCCATGAAACGACGAGGCGACCCTTCCTCGAAGAGGATAGAGTCGCCGGCGTACTCCTTCGCTTCGACGAGATGCGACAACTGATGCAACGCCGTGTCCGTCAGTCCGTCGAGAAAGCGCGTATTGCGAAGTTGTTCGCGAATTGCTGAAGGATTCATAGCTCAGATAGGTCTGAGGTCTGAGGTCAGAGGTCAGAGCGAACAAGGTACGGCGGCAAATACAGATAGCGCCAGCCTACCGGGAGCTGTGCAGCGCTCATGCGGTCCGCCTAACGCGGCGGCGTAGCAACCCGTTCGGCGAGCGCGAGCACGCCATCGACGACGAGTGCCAGAGCGGCCGCGGGGAGCGCCCCCGACAGAATCATGTGCGTATCCGAGAGCGCTAATCCAGCGACAATCGGATCGCCGAGTCCGCCGGCGCCGATGAAGGCAGCGAGTGTTGCCGTTCCGACGGCGATCACTGCCGCGGTGCGGATGCCCGCCATGATCACAGGCGCCGCCAGAGGCAGCCGCACGTAGCGCAGCACCTGACGGCCGGTCATCCCGAGCGCAGTCGCTGCGGCGACGGCCGCCGGATCTGCCGTTCGCACTCCCGAATATGTGTTGCGTACGATCGGATAGAGTGAATAGAGGAACAGCGCAACGAGCGCCGGAACGACGCCGATGCCTAACGCGGGAAGCATGAAAGCGAGGAGCGCGATGCTCGGAATTGTCTGCAACAGGCCCACCGCACGAATGACATGCTCGGCATGGCGCGGTAAACGCTCGAGGGCGAGACCAAGTGGGACCGCGAGGGCGATGGCGGCCATGAGCGACAGCGCCACGAGCAAGAGATGTCGCGCGGCCATGCGGGCGATCTGTCCGCGCCGTTCCACGAGATAAGAGATCAGCGATCCTTCACGCCCTTCTCGCGTAGCTGTTGAATCGCCTACGCGCGCAGTGGTCGTGCCGGTGAGTCCCAGATCGGCGAGCGCGCTTCGCGCGACCGATTCGACACTCTCGCCCGCGACCTCGACACGTTCGTTGAGCGCACGCATCCGCTCGACGTCGAGGCGTCCGCTCAATTCCGTGAGCGCAGCGATCGCGCGCGGATTGTCATTCGCGAGTGCGCTGCGTGCTAGAGCCGCTGCCTCGTACGGCGGAAAGAAGTTCTTGTCATCCAGCAGCACGACGAGGTTGTAGCGTTTGATCAAGCCGTCGGTCGAATAGCCATCCACCACGTCGACGGCGCCTTCGGCGAGCGCTTGATATTTCACGGCTGGAAGCAGCGAGCGTACGGCACGCGGCCGCACGCCATACGCTTTCGTTAGGCCCGGCAGACCGTCCGGGCGTCCGATGAAATCGGGAGTGAGTCCAGCGCGCAGCTTGCTGCTCTCGCGCGCCAGGTCGCTCAGCGTGCGGAGCCCGAGCGAATCGGCTGTCGTGCGCCGAACCGCGATCGCGTACGTGTTCTCGAAGCCTAACGGGGCCAGCCAGCGCACGTCGAAACGGCGTCGGAATTCGCGCGAGACGCGGTCGTAGACATCGCGCGCGCTGCGACCTGGCTGCGACGGCTCGCCCAACACGGCGAGCAGCCCGGTTCCCGTGTATTCCGGATACACGTCGATCGCGCCGGTGCGCAGGGCGCGGAACGCGATCTCCGTCGCTCCCAGGCCCCGCCGCCGTTCCACGCGCAGGCCGCGAGCTTCCATGATCTGCGCGAACATCTCGGCGAGCACGTACGATTCGCCAAACGGCTTGGATGCGACAACGACCGCGCGATCGCTCTGGGCCTCCGCTCGCGTCTGCAGCAGGACGCCTAACGCGATCAGGGCGCAGCTGCTCCGCGCGTTCATGGAGCCGCCGGGATGTCGTCCGTCAGCGCCCGTCGGATCAACTCGGCTACGTATGGCGTCGCTGGATTTGCGACGACTTCGCTCATCGGCGCGTCCTGCTCGACGCGGCCGGCGCGCATAACGACGACGCGATCCGCGAGCCGCCGCGCCTCACGTAAGTCGTGCGTCACGAGGAGTGTCGTGACCTCGAGCCGAGCACGTAGCTCGACGTACGTCTCCTGCAATTCGCCGCGCGTGATGGCGTCGAGAGCGCCGAAGGGCTCGTCCATCAAGACGATGTCAGGACGGGCAGCGAGTGCGCGTGCGATGGCGACGCGCTGTCTTTGACCACCGGACAACTCACTCGGCAGTCGAGTGCCAAATTGCGCTGGGTCGAGCCCCGCCAGTGACAGCGCCTCGCGGGCCAGCTCAGCACGGGACGCATCGTGCTTGAGCCAGGGGACCAGCTCTGCGTTGCGCTGCACCGTCCAGTGCGGAAGCAATCCTCCGTCCTGCGGCACGTAGCCGATCGTGCGACGCAGCTCGACGCCGTCGACTGTCTTCACGTCGCTGCCACGCACCTGCACGCGTCCCTCGTCAGGGTCCACGAGGCGATTGAACATGCGTAGCAGCGTCGTCTTGCCTGACCCGCTTTCGCCAACGATGGCCACGCACGCGGCGCGCGGGACTGCCACGCTCACGCGATCGAGCACCGTCACGTCGCCGTAGCGCTTGGTTACGGCATCAGCCGCCAGCGCCGCGGCAGGCGCGATCACGTACGAATGGAGTCGAGCGAGTCGTGCGCCGGCGAGCGTCCGCGCATCGTGAAGCGGTGCACGTATTCGTCCATTTGCTCGACGTCATTACCGGCGACGAACGCATCGCCTAACGCGACGCAGCCCTCGCGCGCGAGGCGCCACAGATCGCGAGCGCGTGAAGCGAGCTTGGGATCGGCCAAACCGCAGCGTCCCGCATCGGCGAGCAGCCCCGGATCCGGCGCTCCGAGCACTTCCAGCGCTGCCCGTGCGCTCGGCGCGTGATAAACGAGCCCGGCGACAAAGCCGAGCGGCGCGACGAACCAGTCCGGCGCCAGCGCGTCGCACGAACGCAGCTCGAAGTAGCCGCGTGGGCGCACCTCGGGGAAGAGCGTCGTTAGGTGCGTTGTCCAGTCGCCGACGCGGCAGCGGCCGGCTGCCAGTTGCTCGCCAAACGGACGCGCCGCTTCGTGCTCCGATCCAGTGAGAATCGTGCGCGCGCCGAGCGCGAAGTGAGTGTACGCGACTGCCGGATCGGCCCCATCGAGAATGAGGCCCGTGCGCGAGGGATCCAGCGTACGCCACGCGTGCGCGCGGTAGCTCATGTGACCCGTGGCCTTCGCGCCATAGATCGGCGAATTCGCGAAGATCGCGATGACGTAGGGACTCAAGCGCTCGAGCAGCGCGAAGCGCGTGTACGGATCGTCACCGACGTCGAGGCAGATCTGCATCGACGCCGTCTGGCGCATCATTCGCGCGCCGAACTTGCCGATGCTGTTGAAGTGACGATCCATGCGGCGATAACGCTCGGCGTGGAGCTGCAGCGTCGTCTGCCCGACCGGCGTCACGGGATCGATGCCTAACGAAACGCTCGCGATGCCGTTTTCGGCGAAGGTAACGCTCAAGTCGTCGATCGTCGTCTCGAGGTCACGCGCGAGCTCGCTCAAGGAAAGCGAGGGCGGCGCGCTGTACTCGAGTTGCCCGCCCGGCTCGAATGTGATGCGTCCCGCGTGCGGGGTGCGGAACTCGCTCATGGCGGCCTTGAGCGAACGCGATTCCGTCCACAAACGGCGCGCGGCTACGTGCCTCACGACTTCAAGTGAACGTTCGAGGGGCACCGGCGCGCGCGTCGTTGCATCGACGAGCAGGATCTCCACCTCTGCGCCGATCCGCCGGTCTTCAGCGGTCCCGCAGTCGAGCGCAAAGAGGTGCTCCCGCGCGTCACGCTCGAGACGATGGATGACGGCGCGGCCTGGCCATGGCGTAGGACCGCCGCGTTGCACGCGCGCCGGGCGCGGCACCGGACGCGCCAGCACAAGCGCGTACGGATCGGCTCCGTCTTCCCACCAGCGCTCGATCGCGAAGTCAGCGGCGCCTAACAACGCTTCGATCTGCTCGCGGTCGTACTTGCAACAGATCTCGGTTCTGATCGACTCGCCGGCCGCGAAGCGGATGCGGCCGATGCCGGGCAGCGTGACGAGCTGATCGCGCTCGGCCACCAGGTGCATTTCGACACGCCGTTCGTCGACGAGATACGGCGCGCGATGACTGAACGACTCGACTTCGAAATCTGCGCCGAGCTCTCGGTTGAGCACGCGCAAGACGTTGCGGTTGAACTCTGCCGTCACACCTCGCGGATCGTTGTAGGCTTTCTCGATGCGCGCCGGATCTTTGTGCAAGTCAGCGCCTAACAGGAACAGGTCTCCCGGCTGCATCGCGGCCCGCACGCGCCGCAATAGCGCCGTCGCGTCGCCGCGATCGAAATTGCCAATCGTGCTGCCGAGGAAGCCGAAGAGGATGGGACGTGCAATCGAGCTCGGCGGGCTGATCGCGTCGGCGAGGTCGGCGACAACGGGGTCGACCGTCAGGTCCGGAAACTCCTCTCGCAGGCGAACCGCTGATTCCTCGAGGAACTGGGCGCTTATATCCAGCGGCACGTAGAGGCAAGCGCTTCTGTGTTCGCGCATCGCGCGCAGAATGATGCGCGTCTTCTCGCCGCTTCCCGCCCCAAGCTCGAGGAGGGAGCGCGGCCGGTAGCGTTGCGCGAGCTCCGGCATCCAGCGCAGCAAAAGCCGTCGCTCGGCTCGCGTTAGGTAGTATTCCGGGAGCCGCGTGATCTCCTCGAACAGCTCGGAGCCGGCGCGATCGTAGAAATACTTGGGCGGCAGCGCCTTCTGGGCGCGCGCGAGTCCCCGCCTAACGTCGCTGGTCAGCGAATCGCGGGCGGCAGCGTCATCGGTCGCGCGAGCCGCATCAGTCATCTATCGCGCAGCGGAAGCCGCTGAAAATCTGACGCCGGATCGGGTAATCCCAGTTACGGAATGAGTTTCGAATCGCGCCCGGACGCGTCGCCCAGGAGCCGCCGCGCAACACTTTGTACTCGGAGCCGAAGAAGGTCTCGGAGTATTCGGGATAGGGGAAAACCTCGAACCCCGGGTAGCCCGTGAAATCGCTGGACGTCCATTCCCACACGTCACCGATCATGCCGTAGCAGCCGAGTGGCGAGACGTTGCGCGGATAGGCGCCGACTGGGGCTGCCTCGAAGGACAGCTGGCCTACGTTGGCGTCGCGATGCGTCGGCTGTTCGTCGCCCCAGGGGAACTTGAGGTTCGTCCCCTTGCTCTCGTCCCAGCTCGCCGCGACCTCCCATTCGATCTCGTTAGGCAGGCGCTTGCCCGCCCAGCGCGCGTACGCTTCGGCTTCGTGAAACGAGACGTGACAGACGGGGCGCCGCGCATCGATCGGTCCCGATCGATCCATGTGCCGCGTGTGCCATTCGCCGGCTTCCGCGTACCAATATTTGGGCGACTCGATCTGTGCCTCGCTGAGCCACGCCCAACCCGCGTCAGACCAGAGATCGCGCTGTGTGTAGCCGCCGGCATCCATGAAGGCGAGGTAGTCGCCGTTCGTGACGGGCGCTACATCGATGAGGAAGGGGCGCAGCCTAACGAGATGACGCGGCCGCTCGTTGTCGTATGCTTCGCCGCGATCCTCTGTCCCCACTGTTGCCTCGCCGCCGAATCGGACCATTCGATCGCCGGCAATCGTTATCGCCGGCTCGGGAGACTCCCAGGAACGCGGCGCTGCGTACGCGGCTCCTTGTT
>CBQVAZ010000090.1:0-9977 GCA_967720205.1 uncultured Gemmatimonadaceae bacterium
ACTCCAACTGGCGCTGCGCGCGATCGAAGTCGCCTTTCGCAGCCTTGGCGCGCTCTTCTGCCGCGACGACGGCCTCCACTTCAACAGCCGCACCGGCGTGCACGATTTCAGCGGTGCGCAGCTCGGCTGCAATTCGCTCATGCGTCTCGCGCAGTTCGGCGAACTCACGCTCGGAGTAGCGCACAGCGTCGCGGCGCGTAGAAAGAGCGGCGATGCGAGTTCTCAGCTGATCGCGTATTTCGATGACGCGCGCGCGTTCGTCCGCCAAACCTGGCTCGCGCTCGATCTGGGCTTCGAGACGTGCCGCGCGCTCGTTCAGTGGCGCGAACCGGCTCGTCTCGCGCTGCAACTCTTCGTGCCGCTCCGGATCGTAGCCCGTCGGCACGGCCGCCAATTCAGCGAGAACAGTCTCGTGCTGTTGCGACTTGTGATGAATCTCGCGCACCAGCTGATGTCGTTCGGCGACCGCCGACTGCACGCGCGCCAGTTGCCGCTCGAGCCCTTGTATTCCTTGTCTGAGTGCGTTGCGCCGCTCGTCGAGCACACGGATGTCGGCCGGCATCTCGCCCAACTGTTCGAGGCGCGTGCTGTAATAGCGGCCGTCGACCTTGATCGTTTCCATCTGCTCGTCGAGCTGCTCGAGCACGTCGCGATACGCGGCGCCTAACGGGCGCGTACAGGTGGGGCACGCGCCTTCTTCACCGAGCTCGACAAGCTTGTCGCGCTGCTCCTGCAACTCCCGGTACTGAGCGCGATACGAGTCGCGCTTTGTCTCCGCCTCCTGACGGTCACGGACCCATTCGGTGCGGCTCGCCTCGAGATCTCCGTCCGTGTCGCGCTCGAGCCGGCGCTGAGCATCCAGCTGCTCTGTGAGCGACTCCTCCAGCGCGACTTCATGCTCGATGCGCTCCAGCCGCTCCTTGAATCGCGCCAGATCTTCGGCGAGGACACGCTCAGTATCCGCCAGCGTGCGGCGACGTCCCTCTTCGCGCGCGAGTATTTCGAAGCGCTGGAATTCGTCGGCCAGCGATGCGAGCGGCGCGATCTCGTGCGCGATGCGCTCCAGCTCGGTGCGTGCTTCTTCCACTCCAGCCAACTCGCGTTCGATGCGCTCCTGATCGCGCGTGTGCGCGGCTTCGTCGCCTTCGGCGACGCGCAATTCGGCGAGCGTATCGAGGAGCATCTCGCGTGAACGCTGTGCGTCGACCCAGCGCGGTGAGAATTCCTCGCTCGCGCGGCGCGACGCGTCGAGGGCATACAGCGCCTCCTGATAGCGAGTCGCAGCCGTCTGTACTCTCAGCTCCGCCTCGCGCACAGCGCGAGTGATCGCGTCCGCGTCGGGCATTGCACTGCGCAAGCCGGACGCCTCGGCGATGATTTCGCGGCGGCGATCCTTTACCAAGTCCTGCGCCACGCGCAGGCGCTCATAGCCGAGCACGCGCGAAAGGAACTTCGCACGTTCGGAGGGCCCCATCGCCGCCATCACGTCCAGTTCTTTTTGGCCCGTGAAGTAGGTGTTGAAGAACTCCGTGCGGCTCATTCCAAGCCGGCGCTGCAGAAGTTCGGTCACACCTGTGAGCGACGTCGCGATGGGGCTCGGACTCGCGTCCAGGAACAGCTCAGCGCTCGTTAGGCCGCGGTTGACCCGATAGCGGTGTTTGCCGAGCTCGAAGTCGAGCTCGACGCGCACAGGATCGCGTGGCGCGGCGCGATTGAACCGGATTGAATCGCGCGTGCCGCGCGCTGCCGGGTTTCCATAGATGGCCCAGGCAATCGCCTCGAGGATCGTCGACTTGCCCGCGCCGTTGGGCCCGATGATGCCGGTGAGCCCCGTCGCAAACTCGATCTGCGTATCCGCGTGCTGGCGGAAGTTCTGGAGGCGGACCGAGTTGAGCCTCATTCCGTTGCGCCCTCGACCGCGGCCGCGAGCGCGCCTTCTTCACGCGCCGTAGCCTCCGACAGGTAGCGCATTCCCAACTCGGTGAGCGAGTTGCGATCCACGTCCGACGCCAAGGGTCGGCCGTGCAGCTTGTCGCGGACAATGTCCGCGAGGGAGGCACGCCGGCCCTTCACAGTCACGCGCTTGCCGGCAGTGTCCGGGTGGCGCGCATCAACGTTGAAGTGCAACGCGTCGCGCTTGTACTCGCGCAGCGCCTTGTGGTCCAGCTCGCGCGCGATGTGCCGCGGAATCTCGCGGACGACCTGCCTAACAACGGCATCGTGAATCCCGCCGGGCCACGCATCCACATTGCGGCGAACCGTCACATCCACGTCGGCTGCGCTCATCCCGCGAGCATCGATCACCGGCAGGTCTATGAACGTGCGCAGCCCGCGAATCGGATGAAAAACTCGAGTTCCTTTTGCGAGATCGAACTCGACGATCCCCTTCCCCGGAATCTTGTGCTGCTTCTCCTCGCGTCGTTCTTGCCAAACGTTTGTGCTCGAGTATTCCAACGACCCGGAATAGCACGCGTTGGATGCGAGGGGCAGGTACACGTGATAGTCGCCGAGAGCGACATAACTCCACCGCTCGGGCGCGATTTTCTGGAGCGGGTACTCGTTTGCGGCGCGATCGCCGTCCGGCTTGATTGGCAGGACACCGGCGACTTCGCCGTGCAGCAGCAGGATGTTATGGCGATACGCCGGGTCTGGCTCCAGCGAGACCTTGTCGGCCGGCATGTCCGGCACCGCGTAGATCGAGAGCCCGCGATCCTCGAACGAAAGACGCTGCGGCTCTCCTTCCACGACATGAATGCCTAACGGGGAGAAGAGGCGCAGGATGCATCCAGTCTCGACCGAGCGTGGCGTGTCATGGTTCCCGGCGACCATGACGATGACGGCGTCCGGCAGCTCGCGCGCGAGGCGCGCGAAGTTGGCGTAGGCGAGCAGAATTGCCGGGTTCGACGGCCGCACGCTGTGGAAAACGTCGCCGCCGATGAGCACGATTTCCGGATCCAGCTCTATCGTCCGGTCGATCGCACGCTGGAACGCGCGCGCTACATCCGCCTCACGCTGGTTGCCTCGGCCGTCGGAGGTCAACCGTTGGAATTGGCGGAAACCGAGATGTATGTCCGCGAAGTGGATGAGGCGCATGCCACTGTGAGCCTGTTCTAATAGAACAGCTGCTCTCGAGCCAAATTAACGCGGCGTAGGGCTTTAGACAGCCTGCCGACGCCATTTGTTCAGCGTCAGTAGACCTGCACCCACTGGGAGATTTTCATCCACATCCTGACCGAGCTTCCGGGAGAAGTGGTCTCTTGGAGTAGGGAGCGCGAGATCACGCTCGTGCGCACATCCGTGATCCAGCCACGCGTGCGGTCGATCACCATGCTGCCCGTAATCGAGCCGCTCGTGGACAGCACGGCGCTACGCTGTTTGCCACTCGCTCCAGTCCCTGTGGCAGTTCGATTAGCCCCGTATGGGACGTTCGTGCTGCGCGCGAGACGCCCTGTCAGCGAGACGTAGGCGATGTCGCCCCCCCGACTCACCGAATCGAGCCTGAACGTCCCTGAGAGGGCGGCAGAGCCACCAGGGTCGCTGGGACCGGCCACAGGGATTTCCATGGTCCGGACCCAGCTCTGGCCGATCTCCACAGGATCGCGCGGCAAGGTAGCCGGCATCTGCGTCATGGCATTCCGTAGCGGGAGCGCATAGGCGTCCTCGGCGACCTTCGTCGCGCCGTCCGGCGCGACGTGCAGACGAACGCGGCGACCCTCGGCGGCGCGCGCAGCAGCTTCGAAGGGACCGCGCGGGGCCGCGCTGTTCGTTAGGCGAACCGAATCGGTAATGGCGGTGACGTCGGCGCCGTCCAGGTCTGTCGCTTCAACGGCGATGCGCGTGAAGACGAGGAGCCCGCTGCGCTCACGTGACGTACTGTCGCCGGCCGGCTTTCCGGCATTCGCCTTCTCGTGAGCGTGCGTTCCTTCGAACTCTGTCGTTTGCTCCACGCGCAAACGCAGCGTGTCGCCCGCTCGCGGGCGCAGTTGCAAGGAATAGCGCTGAGCCACGGCCTGGAGCGGCACGCTGCCTAACGCGAAAGCGCAGCCGAGCGCGGCCGCGGCCAAGCGGCCCGCGCGACCGGCGCGCTCGAAGCGCCGGGGCCCCGTCAGAGTTGTTGTCAGAAGAGACGCCACCAATCGCACGTCCCCACTACACCCGCGCGAGACGGTTGCTCCCAACTTCCGCGAGCCGCACGCATGCGGCTGGTATCGCGCCGGAGGGCTGTGTATTGTTGCGCCGCCGGAGCCCGTCCCCCGCCCACCACCGCGACACAAGGAGTCCGTGGACGAGAACAAGTCGCCGCTGTCACGCTGGCTGCTGATCGCCTTCACGTCCGTGATCTTTGCCGCCAGTGTGGAGCTGCTTCCGCGCTTCGGCGTTCGGCTGCGAATCGTTCTCCTCGTCACTGCCGTGTGGTTGGGCGCCAGCGCCTGGATAGGCAAGCGCGCACTTCTTTCCCGGCCGTATCGCCCCGCCGTACCGCTCCTGCTCGCTCTATCCTACGCCTTTGTCGCTCTCGCGGCACTGGCGCGAGGACAAAACCCGCTCGACACCGATCGCCTCGCCGCGTACTGCGCCATCAGTGTCGGATGGGCGACGCTCTTTCTTTTGATCGGCACGCAACGCTCAACGGCTGTGCACAAGGCTGTCGAGCCATCGCGTCGAGTCGCGTGGGGCGTCGTTGCCCTTAGCGCGATTGTCATCTTGATCGCGCACGGGTTGGCGACGCCTCGCTGGCCACTGATCAGCGATGAGGCGATCTACGTGCTGCAAAGCGAATGGTTCTTCAAGCCTAACCATTCGTGGGCTGTGCCGCGCGAAATCGCGGACTTCTTCATCATGCGCAAGTTGGGTTACAACACCGAGGCGCAGCACTTCTACGGCATGTATCCGCCTGGCTGGCCGGCAGTACTCGCCTCGTTCGATCTCATCGGGCTGCGTTGGTTCGTGCCCGTGATCATGGGCGCCGCGAGCGTCGCCTTGACGTATCTCATCGGCGCACGCGTGCATTCGCGCGCGGCCGGGGCCTTCGCCGCGGCGTTGCTCGCGCTGCAGCAATGGTACGTGATCGACCACGCGGGCTACATGTCAGACGGATTTGCTACGTTCTGCACAGTTGCTGGCGCCGCGAGCTTGCTTGCCGCTGAACGAGCCACGAGCGCGAGGCGTTTTGCGTTAGGTATCGTTGGCGGGTTCGCGTTAGGCATGGGCGTCGCCGGACGGCCACTGTCCGGCGTGGGACTCGGGCTGGCGCTCGTGCTGTGGATCCTCATCCGCCGCCGCATGACAGCGTCGCAGCTCGCCGTCACGGCCGCGGGAGTCGTGCTCGGCGGCGTGCTGCCGGCCGCGTTGCTGCTGGAGTACAACTCCGCTACGAATGGTGAGCCGTTTCGGCTCGCGTACCAAGCAATCCATGGTCACGGGTATGACTTGGGGTTCGGTTTGCGCGGCTTCATGGGGTACACAGCCTCGCTCGAACGAGTGCCGGTGCCAGTCATCTACACGCCCGGAATCGCTGCCTCCAACGTCTTTCTGCGTATCTCGGAGTTCTCATACGCCGCGTTCGGCATCGGGCTGTTACTTCCGCTGATCGCCCTCGCGCTGGCGCATCGCGTGCCACTTCGACTGCGTTATGCGGTCGCCTTTCTCGTCCTTCCGGCGCTGTATTTCTTCTACTGGTATTCGGGCATACGCTACTTCACGTGCCTGTTGCCGTTCCTGCTCGTCGGCTGCGCTGTGATGGTCCTGGAGCTCTTCGAACGCGAGCCGGCCGCGTTAGGCGTCGGCCTCTGCGCGATGGTCGGGAGCTTGTTCTTCGCGCTGCCTTACCGCGTCTCGCCTGGCGGGCTCGATTCGCCATGGACGCGCTCGGCGTACTTCCGCGATCCGGGCCGCATCGCCACTCTGGACTCGCTACGCGCGTTAGGTGAGCGTCGGGGCCCGCTGCTCGTCTTCGCGCGTCAACAGGACAACCCGTTCGACAACCTGCTCGATCGGCTCGAGCTGCTGAATGCCGACGGATTGAATTCACGCGTGCTCGTGGCGCGTGACCTGGGCGCGCGCAATGCCGAGCTGCGCGCGCGATATCCCGAGCGCCGTGTCTATTTAGTGGAAGATGGCGGGCGCGAGTCGCTGTCTCGCATCACGCCGCTGGATAGCACCGACGCGCGTTAGGCGCCGCCGATGTCCCACGCCTGCTCGACGTCGTTACGCGAGTAGGCTCGAAAAGCGGTGAGCGTTTGGGTGCGCTCGATGCCAACGACGTTGGGAAACTTCTCAGTGACGACTTCCGCGATCTGCGAATATTCAGCAACGCGCACGATCACGACGAGATCCCATTCGCCCGAGACCGAGTAGACCTCCTGCACGCCGTCGATTCCGGCAAGTTGCATGGCGGTCTCCGGAATCCGCTTCGGATCGGCTCGAACAAGAACGATTGTCGTGATCATGGCGCGGGCTAAAATAGCGTCGGCTCCAGGCAGTCACTAGTTTGCACTCCAGCTGGCGAGCTCGCTCGCCTCACTTTGACATCTGACTGTAAAGGGCATCGTGGAGCAGGACGACAGGGAACTCGCGGGCGCGGGCGCCGCGCGTCGCGCGCACGTATTGCACATCACCCCCAGAATCGGTGGCGAGAGCGAACGCCTCGTCCACTCCACACTTGGCAAGCTCACAAATAGGGCTGACACGGGCGTCGCGCTCCTCGTGATCGTGCCCGAGCGAGAAACGGCGTACGAGCTTGTCAGCCACTCGCGCGCCGAAAGCACCGCCGGCAGCGACTATTTTGTCCCGCTCACGACACCCTCGCGCGCTGCGCGTCTTCTGCGGCGCAATCCGGCGGCGATCGTCGGTACACCTGCCGACTTGCTCGCGCTCATTCGCGCCACTGAGCTCAAGTTGCAAGCCGTGCGTCAGGTCGTGCTGCTGTGGCCCGATTCGATGCTCGTGAATGAGGCTCAGTCGGCGGATCTCGACACACTGCTCAGCGAGCTTCCGCGAGACGCCGATCGAACGCTGATCGCCGAGCAGGCGACGCCGACACTCGAATCGTTCATCGAGCGCTTTGCGCTCAAGCCGCGACGTCTGACTCACGGTGTTTCAGTCGAGTTCGCGCCGCGACAGGTCGGTTACATCGTCGTCGCGGCCGAGCAGCGCGCCGCTGCGCTACAGCGGCTTCTGGATGCGCGCGATGCAATCGACGTCGCGGTTGTCGTGGACGATGAACAGTCGTCGCGCGAGGCCGCTGCCGCGCTCGCCGCGTTAGGCGAGGACGCCGGCGCTGTGCTGAATCCAGGGGATGTGACCGCGGCCTCCCTCATTGTCTGGTTCGGCCCACCGCGTGGCGCGGTGCGCGTGGCAGAGCTGCTGGCGGCGACGGCGGAAACGTGCGAGATGGTGCTGCTCGCGACGCCCGCAGAGCTACAACGATTCCGCACGATCTCGGCAGCGCTGACGCTCAACCCAGTGAGCTTACCACAGGCAACCGACGCCGCCGCACAGCGCGTGCGTGCGCTGCGCGATGAGCTGTCGTCGATGTTGCGACGCGAGCCGATGGACGCGGAGCTCGCGACGATCGAACCGCTCTTGGCCAGTCATGACGCCGCGGAAATCGCCGCGGCCGCGCTGCGACTGCTTGGCCGCGCACGCCAAGCCGTTGCACGCGCGGAGCAGGTCGACCGCACGAGCGCTCCAGTTGCAGCGCGCACGGCGCAGCCGGCAGCCCCCGCTGAGCAGCCCTGGACTCGACTGTTCTTGAGCATCGGGGAGCGCGATGGCGTTCGTCGCGGCGATCTCGTTGGCGCGATCACGGGCGAGGCATCGATCACCGGCTCTCAAATCGGCAAGATCACGCTGCACGAAACGTATTCACTCGTCGAAGTTGCCAGCTCCGTGGCCGAACACGTCGTGGAGCGCCTAACGGGCGTCTCGATTCGCGGCCGGCGCGTGATGGCGCGCCCCGATCGCGCCGCCGGCGCACGCGGCGCTCCAGGCGAAGCTCGCCGAGGGCCTCGGCGCGACCTGTCCGAGGTGCCGCAGTCGGCACGCGCCGGCCCGCGCGCGGCGCGCGAGCACGAAGAATGGTCGTCACGCAGCGAGAGGCTGCGCCACTCGCGTCGCACTCCGGCAGAGCCTCCAGCGCCCCCAGAGGTGCCGGGTAGCGAGCCGTGAGCAGCGCGGCACTCAATGGCGGCTGGATCGAAGTGATCGCGGGAGTGATGTTCAGCGGAAAGACCGAGGAGCTAATGCGCCGCGTTAGGCGCGCCATCATCGCGCGCAAGCGCATCCAGGTCTTCAAGTCGCATCTCGACGATCGCTACCTGGGTGTTCTCTCCGTTTCCAGTCACGACGGACGGTCCGTCGAAGCGATTCCTGTGGATTCGTCGGCGCAGATCGCCTCGCGCATCGATCCGGTGGCCCAAGTCATCGCGATCGACGAGGCGCAGTTTCTCGATGACGGTATCGTGGACGTCGTCACGTGGCTGGCCAACAGCGGCCGGCGCGTGATCGTCGCGGGCACCGATACCGACTTCCGCGGCGAGCCCTTCGGCCGCATGCCGCAGCTTATGGCCGTGGCGGAACTGGTGGACAAGCTGCACGCCATCTGCGTGCTGTGCGGAGCGCCCGCGACGCGCAATCAGCGGCTCATCGATGGCGAACCCGCGCCGTACGATTCGCCGACAATCATGGTGGGCGGACGCGAAGCGTACGAGGCGCGCTGCCGCGCCTGTCACATCGTTAGGAAAAAAGACGAGGGGCAGCGGACGCTACCCCTCTAGTACGCCGTTAGCACTCAGGAGGGCTGAGGACCTAGGCGCATTCCGCGTTCGGCGCGTTCCTCGAGCCACGTTGCGGTGTCGCCGGACCCGCGTCCTACGGGCGTACCGCAGAAGACATCGTTCGTCGAGGGACGCGTCGTTTGAAAGCCAAATTACGGCTCGTGGAGCGGCCTGCTTGTCACGTGAAGGACCAGCGCCGTCACTGTCTCCGCTTGCCGCCTTGCAATGTGACGCAAACGGTCACTCGCCCGTCTTTGAGTAACGCATGATCGAGACCACAACTGGACCTTCCTTGTGGGCATTGTAGCTGCGCTGTTGCCTAACCCTGCGCGGCTTTTTCGGCTTCGCGCTGCAATCCGCGGACGTCACGCGGTTGAAGCGTGCGCTGACTGGGCCGCAGTGACGCGCCTCTGCGAAGAGCAGCCGGTGCATCTCGCCGTGCTCGATGTTTTCTCGTCAGGCAGCATGAGCCTCGAGCCGCTGCGTCAGCTCAAGCGTCGCTTCCCCAGGCTGAGCACCGTGGTCTACGTCGATGCCTCGGCCGAGCGCGCGCACGACCTGTTCGATGCGGGACGCTCCGGTGTCGATGGCCTGATCGTCGCCGATCGCGACGACGATCCGCGTGCGATGGCGCTCATCCTCGAGCAGGCCGAAGCGCGTGGTGTTGCGGCGCAGTTGCGGACCGCGATGGGCCAATGGCGCCCGCTGGTGCGCGATGCGGTGCTGATCGCTGTGACGCGCGCGCACGAGCGCCTAACGACCGACGCAGTGACGCGCACGCTTTCGGTGAGCCGCCGCATCCTCGCAAGGCAGCTGGCAGACGCCGGGTTACCGACCCCGCAGCGCTTGCTCACGTGGGGACGCCTCATTGTCGCCGGTCACCTCCTCGAGGACACCGAGCGCAGCGCCGACGGCGTCGCGTACGCCCTGCACTTCCCGTCCGGCAGCGCTTTCAGAAACACCTGTCAGCGCTATCTCAAAGCGACCCCGTCAGAAATCCGCGCCAACGGCGGCGCCGGCTGGGTGATCAATCGCTTCCTTTCTCCTGAGTCGCACGAAGGGCTGCCCGACGAAGAGCAGGACGAAGTAGCAGCCTAGTTTAGCCATACCTTATTGTCGCGCCCGGAGCGCCGCCGAGTTCGGTGGCGTTTTTTGTTTTTGTTGACGCTCATTTGGCGACTTCCTACCTTGGCCCACCGA
>CBQVAZ010000091.1:0-9880 GCA_967720205.1 uncultured Gemmatimonadaceae bacterium
GGCCACATCCGCGTACCCGACGCCGCCGGCGTAGAGCAGGGAATCCTTCGAGAAAATCGCGAATCCGACGCCGGGCACTTTGGTGCTGTCCACGACCTTCTGAATCTCAGCGCGCAATTCTTCCAGCGTGCGCGGGAACGGCTTCGCTGGCGCTTCGGCCTTCTTCGCCTCCTGGCCTCGAGCTGCGCCTGCAACCGTTGCGACCACGAACAACGTGGAGACGAGTGCTCGTGTCATCGCGCCATGCCTCGTTTCGTTAGGTGCGCGTCAACACCGCGCTGCGCACAGTGAGATGCTCCACCCGCTCCACGTCCACGTCGACGCCAATGCCCGGCCGATCCAGCGGCACCTTCATACGTCCGCTGCCGCTCATCGTCCACTCGGGAGAAACGACGTCCTGCGCCCAGTATCGCGCGCTCGGACTGGTGTCGCCCGGCTTCTTGAAGTTCGACATCGACGCCAGCGCCACGTTGTACGCTCTGCCGATCCCGCTCTCGAACATGCCGCCGCACCAAACCGGGACGCCGCTCGCCTCGCAAAAGTCGTGGATCGCGATCGACTGCGTGAAGCCGCCGACGCGGCCTGGCTTGATGTTCACGATCTGACCAGCGCCTAACGTGACCATATCGCGCGCCCGGTCGACCGACGTGATCGATTCGTCGAGACAGAGCGGAGTCTTGACCCGGCGCTGCAGCTCGGCGTGGCGCACCAGATCGTCCCACGCCAGCGGCTGTTCGATCATCATCAAGCGGAACTCGTCGAAGCGAGCGAGATGATCGGCGTCGTCAATCGAATACGCGTTGTTCGCGTCGGCCATGAGTGGAGCATCGCCGCCCAGTGCGCCACGGACGGCGGCGAGGTACTCGATGTCCTTCCCCGGCCCGATCTTGATCTTGACCTTGCGATAGCCTTCCGACAGTGCATTCTGCGCCTTTTGCACCAACAGCGCGGGCGTCTGCTGGATGCCTAACGAAATCCCGACGTCGATCTCGTCACGCACGCCGCTGACGAGACGTGCCAGCGGCAAGTCGCGAATCGTGGCCTCGAGCCCCCAGAGCCCCATCTCCACCGCGGCCTTGGCCATGTTGTGGCCGCGAAAATCCTGTTCCAGCACCGCGTGCGCGTCGCGCGCGCCATCGAAGCTCCGGCCGAGCACCCGCGGCGCGACCCATTGCTGAATGGCGATCCAGCAGGTGTCGATCGTCTCGGGCGAGTAGTTAGGCAGATCGTCCGCGACGCACTCGGCCCAAGCGCTGGCACCGCTGCTGTCGAAGAGCTCGAGCAGCCCGATCCGACGGTGCGACATGACACCGCTGGAGATGCGAAACGGCTCCTTGAGCGGGAGCCGGATTTCACGCAGTACGATGCGATCGACGCAGATCATCGCGCCTACGTACGCGCCAAGACGTAATACGGGAGGTCCTCTCCCGTCTCGTCCGCGCGTACGAACGCGCTCACCTTGTAACCGTTGGCCAGCCGTTCGCCGATCGTGCGCCGCGTAATGTCGCGCCAGCGCGCCGCGAGCACCGGCTGATGTTGGATGATTGGCTGAACGTCCACGGGAATCTGCACTCGCACGCGATCGACGTCGCCGACAACAACGAGCGTGGGCGTGCCGTTCGACACGGGATTGAGCAGCGGAACGTCCGCCGTGACGACGCCATCGGCCGAGTGATTCGGTGCCGCAGCCGCGCAATCCCACGCCACAACGAAGCGATCTGTCGGCAGCGCACCATGCAGCGCGCTGTGCGTAGTGCCGTACATGTTCTGGGCATATTCAATCGGCATTGCGCCGAGCCGATTGATGTTGAAGTGCGCGTTGCGCGAGACGAGCGGATCGAACGTCCACATGATGCGACGAACGCCTAACGAGCACACCTTACGGCGCTGGTATTGCTTGAGGCGTTCGCCCAAGTGGCGCCCGCGAGCCTCTGGCCGCACCGCGAGCATGTCGGACCAGTGCACCAAATCGCCGTTGTCCACGCCGGTCATTCCGAACACGAAGCCGAGCATGTGCCCGTTCGCGTCGAACGCCGCTGCTGTGATGCCGCCCACTCGCTGAGTGACCCGCAGGATGGCGGCGGGGACCCGTTCGCTGAACGCGCGGCCCCACGTTTCTTCCTGAATTGCCACGCATTCCTGGTAGTCCTCTAGCGAGGCGCAATCGCGGATGACGGCACCATCCGTGCGTCGATCCGTCGCTTCGTCGCGCGTCCTGCGCCCGGCCACGTCGGTCATCTGGCTTCTCTCAAACCTCCCTTGCGATGCGCGCGCAGAGCCCTAGAATCAAGCGCATCTTTGTATACAATTCTGGCGTACAAACTGCATAGCCACGCCATGATCCGCAAGCACGCCGTCGCCCTCCTTCTCCCCCTGCTCGCCGGCTGCTCGACACCCCCGGCTCAGGGCACGGCCGGCCAATACGACATCGTCATCAGCCGCGGCAAAATTGTCGACGGAAGCGGCAGCGGATGGTTCTACGGCGACATCGGTATTCGTACTGACCGCATCGCGCGCATAACGCCAGCCGGTCTGCTCGACTCCGCACCCGCGACCAAGCGCATCGATGCGCGTGGACTCGTTGTCATCCCCGGCATCATCGATATCCAGGGACAATCGATTCTCCCATTTACGGTCGGCGATGGCCGTGCGCTGTCGAAAGTGACACAAGGCGTGACTACGGAGATACTCGGCGAAGGAAGCACGCCCGCACCGGCGAATGAGCAGATCAAAACGGCGGCGTCGATCATCCCGAAACAGCCACTCGCCGCCGTCATCGACTCATTCGCAGGCGAACACGGTTTCAATGCCTGGCTGGAAACGATGCAGCGCCACGGTATCTCGGCGAACGTCGGCTCGTTCCTCGGTGCCGAAACGATCCGTGTCTACGCGAAGGGCGCCGCGCAGGGGACGCCGAGCGCCGCGGAGCTGGATACGATGCGTGCGATCACGCGCAACGCGATGCGCGACGGCGCTTTTGGAGTCGCGAGCGCGCTCATCTACCCGCCAGGCCGCTACGCCGGAACCGAAGAGCTGATCGAGGTCGCGAAAGCGATGTCGCCGTTAGGCGGACTTTACATCACGCACATGCGCTCCGAAGCCGACGCGTACCTCGAAGCGATCGACGAAGCGATGCGCATCGGCAAGGAAGGCGGCGTTCCCGTCGAGATCTTCCATCTCAAGGCGGGCGGCGTGCGCAACTGGCCCAAGGGGAGCCAGGCGATCGCCAAGATCGATTCGGCTCGCGCCGCGGGTCAGGACGTTTCAGCGAACATGTATCCGTACGTGGCTGGCGGTACGGGGCTCGCCGCCTGCGCGCCGCCCTGGTCCGCGGAAGGGAACAAGCTGCTGGACAACATCAAGGATGCGGCCACCAAAGCCAAGATGATCGCCGAGATGCGCTCGGATCGCACCGCGTGGGAAAACCTCTGTGGTCTGGCGACGCCTAACGGGATCATGGTCGTCGGGTTCCAGAAGCCTGAGCTGAAGAAATACGAAGGGAAGCGCCTCGCGGAGATCGCCAAGGCCGAAGGGAAGGATTGGGCGACAACCGCGCTGGACATCGTCAACGCCGAGGAAGCCGGCGTCGGCATGATCGTGTTCATGATGAACGAGGACAACGTTAGGCTGCAAATGCGGCAGCCGTGGATGAAGTTCGGCACGGACGCCGATGCCTGGGACCCCGATTCCGCGAAGGGAGCGCTCACCCATCCGCGCGCGTATGGCACGTATCCGCGAATCCTGGGCTACTACGTTCGCGAGCAAAAGGTCATTCCGTTGGAAGATGCAGTGCGCAAGATGACGTCCGCCGTCGCAACACGGCTCGGCATGCGCGAGCGAGGAACGCTGCGCCAGGGTGCCTACGCCGACATCGCCATCTTCGATGAGAAGGCGATCATCGACAAAGCGACGTTCGCCGAGCCGCACCAGCTCTCGGTGGGCGTCAAGCACGTCTTCGTCAATGGGACGCAGGTGCTTGACGATGGCCGACACACCGGGGCAAAGCCCGGCCGCGTCGTGCGTGGACCCGGCTGGACGGGGTGGTCACAACAATGAGTGCCAGTTCGCGAGACGGAGGAGGAGCGCGTCATGCCGCGCGTCCGACGCTTGTCTATCGCAAGCTGCGCGACCTGATAGTGAAAGGGCAGCTGGCGCCGGGGACGCGACTCGTCGAGACCGACGTAGCAAGTCGGCTGAACGTGAGTCGTACGCCAGTGCGCGGCGCATTGCAGCGCTTGCAGCAGGAGGGGTACATCCTCGACTCGCCGTCGCTGCAGCAGTCGCGGCCGATCGTGGCGCCGCTGACCCGAGAAGACGCCCGAGAGCTCTTCTATATAGTAGCGGAGGTCGAGGCGCTCGCCGCGCGGCACGCGGCGGACCTGCCTAACGCCAAGCGGACCGCCCTCGCGTCGCGTCTGCAGCGCATCAACGACGACTTCAGGAAAGCAGCCACAGCGAAACAGCCCAGTCATCATCGACTCTGGGAATTGGACGAGCGCTTTCACCGCGGATACGTGGAAGCAGGAGCTGGACCACGCTTGCTCGCGTTGCACGACGCCGTCAAACCGCAGGCGGAGCGTTACGAGCGCATCTACGTGAGCCTGCTCGTGAGCGAACTGGGTGCCTCGATCACCGAACACAACGTGATCATCAAGGCGATTCGCGCCGGCGACCGCGAAGCGGCGCAAACCGCTGTGCAGACGAACTGGCGCAACGCGGCCGAGCGGCTGGGTCGGGTCATCGACACGCTTGGCGAGCGCGGACGCTGGTAACGATCAGGACTGTAATCCCATCGGAGCACATTATGATCCGGCGATTTTTTGTTCATCGGTTGGCGTTAGGTGCCCTCGCGCTGTCTGCCACAGTCACACTGCAGGCGCAGGGACGCGCGAAGCGCGACGCTGGTACTCCCGCCACGCGTCTCGACGCGTACGCGGCGCAAGCGCTGGCGGCATGGGGCCTGCCTGGGGCGGCCGTCGCCGTCGTGCATAACGACTCCGTCGTCTTCGCCAAAGGCTTCGGAGTGCGCGAGCTCGGGAAGCCCGAGCCGATCACGCCCAACAGCGTCTTCGCGATCGGCTCTACATCGAAGGCGTTTACAGCGGCGTCGCTCGCGATGCTGGTCGCCGAGGGGAAAGTGAAGTGGGACGATCCCGTCGCGAAGCATCTTCCCGAGCTTCAGCTGTACGATCCGTACGTGACGCGCGAGCTGACTGTGCGCGATCTCCTCACGCACCGCAGCGGTCTCGCTCGCGGCGATCGCGTCTGGATGAACTCGGGCTTCTCACGCAACGAAGTGTTGCGGCGCGTGCGATTCCTCAAGCCGAGTTGGAGTTTCCGATCCACGTACGGCTACCAGAACATCATGTTCCTGGCGGCCGGCACGGTCGTCGAGCGCGCGAGCGGAAAGACGTGGGACGATTTCGTCGCGCAGCGCATCTTTCAGCCGTTAGGCATGAGCAACTCGGTCACGACCGTGACGAAGCTTTCCTCGCTCGCCGACGTCGCGACGCCGCACGAGCGCATCAATGATGTGTACCGTCCAGTCACGTGGCTGAATATCGACAACATCGCACCCGCCGGATCGATCAACTCGAGCGTGAATGACATGGCGCAGTGGATCCGCTTGCAGCTCGCCCGTGGCGCCTACAAAGGCCAGCGTCTGATCGACTCAATGGGTGTGAAGGAGATGCACACGGCTAACATCACGATCCGGCCGGGCGCTCAGGACGAGCGAATGTATCCGATGTCGAATCTCTCCTCGTATGGCCTCGGTTGGTCGCTGCGGGACTATTACGGCCACAAGATGGTTTCGCACGGCGGAGCGATTCGCGGGATGCGCGCGCAGGTGACTCTGATCCTCGATGCGCAACTCGGCATCGTCGTTCTCACGAACAGTCCGCAGTCATCCTTCCCCACCGCGATCGCGAACAAAGCCGTCGATCTGTACATGGGCAATCCCGATCGCGACTGGAGCGCGCTGATGCTCGCCGCCGCCAAGGACGGCGAGACGCGCGCCATCGCGGAGCGCAAGAAACGCGAGTCGGAGCGCGTCACGGGGACGTCGCCGACACTACCGCTCGCTCGTTATGCGGGCGTCTACGCCGACAGCATGTATGGGGAGATTTCAGTCAGCGAAGAATCGAGCAAGCTGCGCCTGCAGTTCGGTCCCAATTACACGAGCGACTTGAATCACTGGCACTTCGACACCTTCGAGTCGATGCCGCGCGATCCGGTGCTGGAGCGCTTCTTCGTGCGCTTCGTGGTCGATGCCGGCGGAAAAGTGTCGGGGCTCGATATCGACGGTCTCGCGACGTTCGGCCGCAAGCCGGCTGCAGCGGCGACGGTTGGAGGGCAGCCATGAACGGCGCAGCACGCCGTGTTGCAGTTCTTCTTGCGTTAGGCATCGCCGCCTGCAGTCGGCGCCAGCCGGAGACAGCACCGAATCCTGCGGTCCTCGCCGGTCGACCGCCTGCGCCTGACGCGGGTGCGCGCACGGGACCAGCCGAATACGACATCGTCATCCGCAACGGGCGTGTGCTGGATGGCTCCGGCAATCCGTGGATCCTAGCCGACGTCGCCATCAAAGACGGCAAGTTTGCGAAGATCGGTCACGTGACGGCGCGCGGTGCGCGCGAGATCGACGCCAAGGGCTTGTATGTGTCACCCGGCTGGATCGACGTGATGGATCAGTCGGGCGGCGTGCTGCGCCGCAACGGTCTCGCCGAGAACAAGCTCAAGATGGGTGTGACGACGGCGATCGGTGGGGAAGGCGGATTCCCGGTGCCGGCCAGCGGCATCCGCGAGTACTTCACCACGCTCCAAAACCAAGGCATCAGCATCAACTTCGGCAGCTATTACAGCGAGACCCAGGCGCGCACTCCCGTGATGGGAATGTCAGCGGCAAAGCCTAACGCAGAGCAACTGGAGCGCATGAAGGCGAGCATGGACACAGCCATGCGCGCCGGCGCGTTCGGCATGACGACGGCGCTCATCTATCCACCGAGCTCATTCACCACGACGGACGAGTTGGTGGAAGTCGCGAAGGTTGCCGCCAAGTACGGCGGCATTTATGCGAGTCACATCCGCGGTGAAGGGAAGGAAGTCGTCACGTCGGTGAAGGAAGTGATCGAGATCTCGGAGCGCGCCGGGCTGCCCGGCGAAGTCTTTCATCTCAAGGTCGCCTTCCGTCCCGGCTGGGGCGTGTTGATGGATAGCGTTAGGCAGGCGATCGAGTCGGCCAGAGCGCGCGGCGTCGACGTGGCGGCTGACATGTACGTGTACACCGCGGGCGGCACCGGGCTCGAGGCGACTGTCCCGAGCTGGGCCTTTGAAGGCGGCGTCGATTCGCTGCGCGCGCGCCTAACGTCTCCGGACGTTCGCGCCCGGCTCAAGCGCGAGTTGCAGACCGGATCGCCTGGCTGGTGGAACATCATCGAGGCCGCCGGTGGCTGGGACGGTGTGGTGCTCGCCAACGCGCGGAACCCCGAGTACGCCAAGTACCAGGGCCGCTCATTGACCGACATCGCGCGAGAGATGGGAAAGGAGCCGGCCGACGCCGCGTGGGACATCGTGCTCGCCGGCGGCGGGCGCGTCACGGCGATCTATCACATGATGAGCGAGGGCGACATCGAGACGGCGCTCAAGTTCCCCTGGACGAGCATTGGCAGCGATGCTGGTTCCGCAGAAACACAACAGACAGGTGACGCCATCGGTCTGCCGCATCCGCGCGCGTATGGCAACCACGTGCGTGTGATCTCTCGTTATGTCAAAGAGCGCGGCACGCTCACGTTGGAGCAGGCGGTCCGCAAAATGACGTCCTGGCCGGCCACGCGCTTTCGTCTCGCGAATCGAGGGACCGTCAAAGAAGGGATCTGGGCCGACGTGGTCATCTTCAATCTGGAAACACTGAACGATCAAGCGACGTATCCCAATCCGCTCAAGAGTCCGACGGGAATCGAGTTCGTGCTCGTGAACGGCGTCGTGACGATCGATCGCGGAACACATACAAATGCGCGGCCCGGTCACGTGCTGTACGGACCGGGGCGCACGCCACAGTAGTTCATCCCCCATGGAGCAAAGTATGAAGCAACTATTCAATCGCACGCACCTAACGCGCGTTGCGATGCTCGTCTGCGCCAGCGCGATCGCGGCGCACGCCCAGCGCAGCAAGCCGGCCGCAAATCCGCTCGCTGGTCTTGACGCGTACGTCGAGAAGGCAATGCACGACCACGAGGTCCCAGGCATCGCCATTGCCGTGGTGCGCAACGACTCGGTCGTGTACGCCAAAGGCTACGGTGTGCGGAAACTGGGAAGTCCCGAGCGCGTCGACGAGAACACGCTCTTTGCGATCGGCTCGGCGTCCAAGTCGTTTACAGCTACCGCGGTTGGAATGCTCGTCGACGAGGGGAAAGTGAAATGGGACGATCCCGCGACGAAGTACCTGCCCGGCCTCGAGCTGTACGATCCGTATGCTTCGCGTGAGCTCACCGTGCGCGACGTGCTGTCGCACCGCAGCGGGCTGTCGCGCGGCGATCTGCTCTGGTACGGAAACACATACACGCGCGATGACATCCTGCAGCGCGTTCGCTACCTCAAACCGTCCTGGAGCTTCAGGTCGCAGTTCGGCTATCAGAACATCATGTACCTCGCGGCGGGCCAGGTCGTCGCGCACATCTCGGGCATGTCGTGGGACGATTTCATTGAACGGCGCATCTTCCAGCCGTTAGGCATGACCTCGAGCAACACGACGACGAATAAGCTCGCCGGCCAGACCAACGTCGCGCAGCCGCACAGCAAGATCGACGACACAGTGCGTGTCGTTTCTTATCGCAACATCGACAACATCGCGCCGGCCGGTTCCATCAACTCCAACGTCTTGGACATGGCCAAGTACGTTCGTTTCCATTTGAACGAAGGAAAGTGGATGGGTAAGGCGCTCGTCACAGGTGGAACGCACGCCGAGCTGTGGAAGGCGCACACGGTCATTCCGATGGAAGGGTTTTGGAAAGCCGCAGCGCCCGGCGCGCACCTGTCGGCCTATGGACTCGGTTGGTTCCTACAGGACTATCGCGGCCGACTCGTGGTGCAACACGGTGGCAACATCGACGGCATGTCGGCGCACGTCGCGATGATGCCGGAAGAGAAAACCGGCGTCGTGGTTCTCACGAACCTGAATGGCGCGCTCATCGCTGACGTACTGGCGTATCGAATCTTCGACCATTACCTCGGCGCCCCGTTAGGCGATCACAGTGGCGACGCGCTCAAGATCATCGCGGCTGCCGAGAAGCAAGGGAAAGAGGCGCTCGCCAATCTCGAGAAGTCACGGAAGCAGGGGACCAAGCCGTCCCTCGCGCTGAGCGGCTATGCGGGGACGTACAGCGACAGCATGTACGGAGAGCTCAAGGTCTCCAGTGAAGGAGACAAACTCCGCGTGCAGTACGGCGGCGCGTTCGATGGAGCGGCGGAGCATTGGCACTACGACACATTCCGCACGACGTGGAAGGATCACGGACTCGGAAAAGCGATGGTGACGTTCACTGTCGACGCGAGCGGCAAGCCGTCCAAGGCGGATATCGAGGGGATCGCTGAGTTCAGGCGCGTTCCGGAGAAGGCTGATACGACCGCAAAGGTGACACTCGCAGCGTCCGACTTGCCTAAGTTCGCCGGGAAGTTCAAACCGAAGGATCTGCCAGTCGAATTCGAGGTGCAGGTCGTCGGCGGGCAACTCAAGTTCAACGTCCCAGGTCAGCCCGTGTACACGCTCGTTGCCGAAACGGCAACGCGGCTGAAGCTGACGGGTAGCGGCGTGCCAGCCGGCTTCTTCCTCGACTACGAATTCGATGGCGGGAAGGTCAAGCAGGTCACGCTGACCCAGCCC
>CBQVAZ010000092.1:0-9872 GCA_967720205.1 uncultured Gemmatimonadaceae bacterium
TGTGTCGCCGTCTCAAGCGCGATTCGTACACCTCGATCGTGCCGACCGTGATGCTCTGCGTCGAGGGCGAAGAGGCCGTGGACGCCGCATTCGACAGCGGTGCGGATGAAGTACTGCACATCGACGCGCCGCAGCCTGAGGTCTGGCGCCGACTCGCCGTTATGCTGCGCCGTTCGGATCGCGATGTGAATGTGCATCCCTCTACTCGGCTACCGGGGACGATCGCGATCGATCACGAAGTGGCTCGGCGTATCGCGGAGAACGAGACGTTTGCCGTGTGCTATGCGGACCTGGATCACTTCAAGGAGTACAACGATCGCTACAGCTTTGGGGATGGCGATCGTGTGATCCGAATCCTCGCGATGATGCTGCACGATGTTGTAAAAGGGATGCTCGGCGAACGCGGCTTTGTGGGACATATCGGCGGCGACGATTTCATTTTCGTGGTGGCGGCGCCTGACGTTCAGGGAACGTGCAGTACAGTCGTCGAGCTGTTCGACGAGTTGATACCATATCAGTATTCGGAGCAGGATCGTCGTGCGGGATACTTCTTTGGAAAGGACCGGCGAGGTCAGTTGCACCGCGTTCCGCTCATGACGCTATCTATTGGCGTCGTGACCAACGAGCGCCGCAGATTCTTGTCGCCCGCACACGTGAGTCAGCTCGCAACTGAGATGAAGGGGTATGCGAAGACGCTCCCGGGATCGGTCTTCACAGTCGATCGACGGCAAGACCCGACACCACCAGAGGGGACG
Organism: uncultured Gemmatimonadaceae bacterium; assembly: GCA_967720205.1. Taxonomy (GTDB): domain Bacteria; phylum Gemmatimonadota; class Gemmatimonadetes; order Gemmatimonadales; family Gemmatimonadaceae; genus DASYRX01. The sequence goes on from CBQVAZ010000092.1 coordinate 756, forward strand.
ACGCCAGCGCGCGGCGCCCACCAAATCAGTATCGTTGACGAGTCATGAACGTCTCGTGTCCTGAGTGCCGCTCCGTTTTTCGCGTGGATCCCGCCAAAGTCGTTGGCGTGAACCTGCGCGCGCGCTGCGCCGTGTGTGGAGGGATCATCCCTGTTGGGGCGAGCGTTAGGTGGTCGGACGACTTCAGCTCCACGGTAGGCGGTGCGTTCGTTAGGCAACCCGAGCCAGTGCGTGCGGCGGCACCTGTCGCCGCGTCTGCGCCGGCGCCTGTCGCTGCGCCGGCTCCTGTCGCTGCGCCTGCGCCGATCGCGGCGCCACGGCCAGCCGTGCGTGAGGCGCCACCGGCACCGGCGCCTGCGGTGATCGAACGACCGGCGCCCATCGCCGCGCCGGAACGTCCGAAGGTCGCGGCGCAGAGCGCTCCTGCCACGGAGCGCGTCGAGCTGCCCGCGCCGCCCAAACCGGTAACCACGGCGCCGCCTCCGCGCGCCGCGACGCCAGCACAGCCAGTCGCCCCGGTGACATATCCGCGGCCGGCCGAAGCTCCACCGGCGCGGCGTCCGATCAATCCATTTCTCGCGAACGATCCGAATCAGAAAGCGCGACGTCTAGCGCGCGCGCTCGTTTCGGACATGATCGCGTATCACCCGCGCAAGCGAGACGAGGGATTGCGTGACGGAACGTTGAAGCAGCTATTCCGCGAGGAAATCAAGAAGAGCTACGAGGAATACAGCGAGCAGGTCGGTCGTGAGTTCGCCGAATCGACGTCGCATTTTCAAGATGCGCTCAACGAAGTGCTCGCCGGCGGCAAGAAGCTCTTCTAGGATCGGCCGTAGTCGTAAGTCGCTCGGGCGACTAGCTTTCTCTCCATCAATCGCTAGGCACAATCAATGGGGTCAGACTCCATTCGATTGCAGACGCCTTGTTAAGGGCCGAACATCAGTGGAGTCTGAAGCCATTGATTCGGCTCGCTTCGTATTCTGGAGACTGCGCGCATGGCCGACTTCGACCGATCTCGCGCCCTGACGGCGTTCAATGAACGCCTAACGGAGCTGCGGAGGTACCTTTGACCTCGATCGCAAGCGCGAGTCGCTCGCGAGTCTGGAGTTGCGCATGGCCGACGGCGCTTTCTGGTCGGATCAGGAAGCAGCGCGTGACGTCGTGCAACAGGTCAAGGTGCTCAAAACGTGGGTCGAGCCGTACGACCAACTCGTCGCGCGAGCCGCGAGCGCCCGCGAGCTCGACGAGCTGTTGAAGGGCGAGCCTGACGAGACGCTGATCGGCGAATTGGTCGCTGAGATACAAGCGACCGAAGAGAGTCTCAAGTCATTCGAGCTGCGCGCGCTCATGCGCGGTCGTGACGATTTTCGCGACGCGCAGGTGGAGATCGCGGCCGGCGCGGGCGGCACCGAAGCGATGGACTGGGCCGAGATGCTCATGCGCATGTACACGCGCTGGGCGGAGCGTCGTGGCTATCAGGTCGAGACGCTTGACCTGAGCGAAGGCGAAGAAGCCGGCATCAAAGGCGCTGTGCTCGAGATCAAGGGACTGTATGCGTTTGGATTCTTACGGCCGGAAACGGGCGTGCATCGACTCGTCAGGATTTCGCCATTCGATGCAAATGCTCGGCGGCACACGAGCTTCGCGTCTGTGTTCGTGTATCCGGTCGTCAACGAAGAGATCAACATCGAGCTGCGCGAGGAAGACATCCGCATGGACGTCTTTCGCGCGAGCGGCGCTGGCGGGCAGCACGTGAACAAGACCAGTTCGGCAGTGCGCCTAACGCATATTCCGAGCGGGATCGTCGTCGCTTCGCAGCAGGAGCGCTCGCAGTTCAAGAACAAGGCAGTTGCAATGAAGATACTGAAGAACCGCCTGTATCAGCTCGAGAGCGACAAGCGCGCGGCGCAGAAGGCGGTGCTGGACGCCACAAAGGCCGACAACACGTTCGGGAGCCAGATCCGCAGCTACGTGTTTCAGCCGTACACGATGGTCAACGACCATCGCACGGAGCTCAAAATCCCGGATGTCCAGAAGGTGATGGACGGCGGTATCGACCCGTTCATCGAGGCGTATCTCAAGCGATTCGGGGCCGCGGAGGTTGCGGCGTGAGCGACGAGCTGAATTTCGTCATGCGCGCTCGGCGAGAAAAACTCGCCGCACTGGAGGCGTTAGGTGTCGCTCCGTTCGCGTATCGCTTCGAACGTACGCATACGACCAAACAGGCGCTCGAGCTGCTGCCGGAAGGCGTGGAGCAGGGCCCGGTCGTTCAGCTGGCTGGACGCATCGTGGCGTGGCGCCCGCACGGCAAGACGGTGTTCGCGCATCTCGCCGATTCCGACGGTCGCATTCAGCTGTATTTCCGGCGCGACGAGCTGGGTGACGATGTCTTCGCGCAGCTCGATCTCTATGACATCGGCGATGTGATCGGAGTCAGCGGTGCATTGTTCCGCACGCGGACGGGCGAGATCACGGTGCGCGTGCAGCGTGTGGAGCTGCTCGCAAAGTCTCTGCGACCGCTTCCGTTCGGCAAGGAAGAAGTCGTGGACGGCGAAGTGGTTAGGCACTCCGCGTTTTCGGATGGGGAGCTGCGATCCCGTCAACGTTATGCAGATCTGGCTGTGCATCCGGACGTGCGGGCGCTCTTCATCGCGCGGACGCGAATGGTCACGGCGATGCGGACGAACCTCGATGCGTTAGGCTACCTCGAGGTAGAGACGCCGGTGCTGCAGCCGCTGTACGGCGGGGCGAGCGCGAAACCGTTCGTCACGCACCACGCGACGCTGGACATGCCGCTTTTCTTGAGAATCGCGGACGAGCTGTATCTCAAACGGCTCATCGTCGGTGGACTGGACAAGGTCTATGAGTTCGGGCACGACTTCCGCAACGAAGGCATCGACCGGACACACAATCCGGAATTCACGATGCTGGAGTTCTATCAGGCGTACGCCGACTACAGCGACATCATGCGCATTGTGGAGTCGCTGCTCGTCAGCGCTGCCAACGCGGTGCGTGGCGTCGAGCAGCTTGCGTCACGCGTGCCCGAGATCACGCCTCCATTCCCTGTGATCGAGTGGCTGCCCTCGCTGGAGCGGGCCATCGGGAAGGATCCACTGACGTTGGATGATGCGGAACTCAGGAACTTGGCCGCGCGCGTGGGGGTTCACGACGTAGCGAAGCTAAGTCGCCCCAAGTTGTTGGATGAGATGTTTCAGGCCCTCGTGGAATCGGAGCTCTCCTCGCCCACTTTCGTGGTCGATTACCCCGTGGAATTGTCGCCGCTGGCGAAGAAAAAGCGCGGCAACCCGCGGCTCACGGAGCGGTTCGAGCTGTTCTCGCGTGGCACCGAGCTCGCCAACGCGTTTAGCGAACTGAACGATCCCATCGATCAGCGTTCGCGCTTTGAATCACAGGCGGCGTTGCGCGCGTCAGGAGATGAAGAAGCTCCCGGCGTGGACGAAGACTATCTGCGAGCGATGGAGTACGGTCTGCCGCCTACCGGGGGTTGTGGTATAGGGATTGATCGCCTGTTCATGTACTTGACCGGCACGGCACACATTCGCGACGTAATACTCTTTCCGACAATGAGGCCAGAGTCATGAGGGGTCTCGAACTAGCGATCGCATGGCGCTACCTACGCAGTCGGCGCGGGTCGCGATTGTTGTCGTTCATTTCGCTCATCGCGATCGGCGGCGTCATCGTCGGTGTGAGCGCGCTCATTCTCGTTATGGGCGTGATCACGGGACTGCAGCGTGATCTGCGCGAGAAGATTCTCGTCGGCAGTCCAGACATTCGCGTGCTGCCTTACGGCGAAGGTCTGCGGATGACGGACTGGCGCACAATTCTCAAGCGGGTGGAGGACGTAGACGGAGTGGTTGCCGCGGCGCCCTTCGTTCTCACGCAAGGTGTCATAACGGCGGGCCGTGAATACACGTCAGGCACCTACATCGCGGGGATCGAGCCCGGTGTGCGCGGCGACGATGATGTCACGACTATCCGTCAGCACGCAACGAGCGGCGACTTTCGTTTTGCGAGCAGCGACGGGCAAACACGCGGTGTGGTGTTAGGCAGGTTGCTCGCCGATCGCCTGCAGGCCTACGTCGGTGACTCAGTGTACATCTACACGCTCGGCTCGTCGCGAAGCAATGTCAACGCAGCGACGGGTATGCCGATTCCGAAGGCTGTACGACTCGAAGTCACTGGCATCTTCGATTCAGGTCTGTACGAGTATGACAACGCCTACGTGTATGTCGCGCTCCCGGTCGCGCAGGAACTGGCCGGACTTGGCGCTGACGTGACCGGCATCGAAGTGAAGACTTTCGACCGGTGGGACGCGTCGCGCGTGGCGAGCCGGCTGGACGAGACGTTCGGCTTTCAGTACCGCAGCGTCGACTGGCAGGAGCAGAATTCCACGCTCTTCCAAGCGCTCAAGCTCGAGAAGTTAGGCATGGCGGTCATCCTGCTTCTCATTATCATCGTGGCGGCGTTCAACATCGTGAGCAACCTAACGATGCTAGTCGCGGACAAGACCAAGGAGATTGGAATTCTCAAAGCTATGGGGATGACAGCGCGCTCCATTCGCAGGGTTTTTCTCACGCAGGGGCTGGTGATCGGTACGGTAGGAACCTTCGCCGGCCTTGTGCTCGGCATCGCGGTGTCGCTCGCGCTAGGCAAGTACAAGTTCATCCGCTTGAATCCGGAGATCTATTTCATCGATCATCTTCCGGTGCAGACAGAAGTCTCTGACGTTATGCTGACGGTACTCTTGAGTATCGCGATCGCCGCGCTGGCCACTTTATATCCGGCGCAGCAGGCCGCGAAGTTGTATCCGATCGAGGCGATTCGGCATGAATAGCGCGATCGTTCTGGTTAGGCAGAGGAGCCTACGATGTCTGTCGTAGAAGCACGCGACGTCTTCAAGACGTTTCGGGGAGGCGACGGCGGCATCATCCCCGTGCTGAGCGGCGTGAATTTCCAGGTCTCGCGCGCGAGCATGACGGCGATCGTCGGTGCCAGCGGTTCGGGCAAGAGCACACTGTTACACGTACTCGGCGCGCTTGACCGTCCGACCAAAGGGATCGTCCTGATCGAAGGAGAGTCGCTCCAGGACCGGAGCGACGAAGAGCTGGCGGTGATCCGCAATCGGAAGGTGGGCTTTGTGTTCCAGTTCCATCACTTGTTGCGCGAGTTCTCGGCGCTCGAAAACGTGATGATGCCGCTCAGAATCGGTGGTCTGCCGGAGTCGGATGCCCGAGGCAGAGCGGCGGAACTCCTTGCGCGCGTTGGACTAAGCGCGCGAATGCACAATCGGCCGTCGCAGCTTTCCGGCGGTGAGCAGCAGCGGACGGCGGTCGCCCGGGCCCTCGTCACTGACCCAACTGTCTTGCTGGCCGACGAGCCTTCGGGCAATCTGGACCATGCCAACGCGGAAAGGCTGCACGACCTGCTGGCCGAACTTGTGCGTGATCTGGAAGTAGGGATGGTAGTCGTAACTCATAGTCGGTCGCTCGCATCCCCCGCGAATCGAGTTTTGTTATTAGAGGATGGGCGGCTCACGGAAACAGAGCTGCAAGGCGCGGTGATCTGATGCTTTGCGACGTTTGCAAGGAACGCGACGCTGTGGTCAACGTGACGCATATGGAGAAGAGCGAAATGACGCTGCTTCGCCTATGCGAGAAGTGTGCGTCTGAACGCGGCATCGAGACGACTGTGACGCCGTCGACGAGCAAGCATCTTGTCGGCGAAGTGCTGCAGTCCGTGCACTTGCAAGTAAGCGTCGCGCAAGGCGAATCGCTGCGCTGTCCTTTCTGCTCGATGACTCTGCGCGATTTCCGCAGCACGGGGCGCCTCGGGTGCGCGCGTTGTTACGACACGTTCGAGACGAGCCTGCGTGAGTTGCTGCGGCGTGTGCACGGCAATGGCCGTCACGTTGGGCGCACCTATGTCGCGCCAGCGCCGGTCGCGGGACGCGAGGCGACGCTGAACGAGCTGCGTGATCGGCTGCGCCGCGCGATCGACAGCGAAGAATTCGAGAGCGCGGCGACGCTGCGCGATCAGATCAAAGGGATGGGTGAGTGATGCTGGACATTGCCCTCATCCCAGACGGTGGTTTGGCCTGGCTCGACGCGTCAGGCGAGCATGCCGATCTCGTTTTATCGACGCGGATCCGCCTAGCGAGAAACATCGAGGGGTACGCGTTCGCCGGCCGGTCGCGCGAAGGTGAACGGCTCCGCGTACTTGCGCAGGTCCGCGACGCGGCTCAGCGCGTGCCTTCGCTACAACGTGGCGTGTTGCTGCGCGTGGACGACATGCCGGTCCAGGATCGGCAGGTGTTGCACGAACGGCACCTTGTGAGTCGTGAACTTGCAGGGCTGGACCCGCGTCATGCTGTTCGCGGTGGTGCGGCGTTGTTCGTGGCGGAGCGCGTCGGGATGATGGTGAACGAAGAGGATCATCTGCGACTGCAAGCGGTGCGATCGGGTTTGGCGATTCAGTCGGCGCTCGATGCCGTTATGCGTTTCGACGCCGAGTTAGGCGCCAAGGTGCCTTACGCGTACTCGTCGGAGTTCGGTTTTCTCACCGCGTGTCCGACGAATACCGGGACGGGAATGCGCGCTTCGGTGCTCATTCATCTACCGGGGCTGGTGCTGACGAAGGAGATCGGGAAGGTGCTGACGGGACTGCAGTCGATGGGTCTTACGTATCGCGGCCTATATGGCGAAGGGAGCGAAGTGGTCGGCAATTATTTTCAGATCTCGAATCAGACGACGCTCGGTCAGTCGGAAGAAGAACTGGCGGACCATCTGAACAAGGTGGTGCGCACGGTGATTCATAGCGAGCACGAAGCGCGGCGTGTGCTCGTTCGCGACGCGGGATATATTATTGAAGACAAGTTGTGGCGTGCGTACGGTACATTGCGATTTGCGCGTAGTCTGACGTTCGACGAAGCAATGAACTATTTGAGCGGCGTCAGGCTCGCGGTCGGACTGAAACTGATCAGTGGACTCAGTGTATATACCCTCAACAAGCTCCTGATTTTTTGTCAGTCAGCGCACCTCGCGTATGTCGAGGGACGCGCACTGACTGAAAGCGAGGCGGGCGTCGCGCGAGCGCGCTACGTGCGAGAGGTTCTGGCAAGTGAAGCGAGCACGTAGGCCTAACGAGACACCGGAATCGAGCTGAGGGACGCATGAACGGCTACAACTTCACCGAGCGAGTTCGCAAAGTTCTCCAGATGGCCCGTGAGGAGGCGCAGCGCCTCCATCACGAGTACGTCGGCACGGAGCACATCCTGCTCGGCCTCATCCGAGAGGGCGAAGGCGTGGCGGCCGCCGTGCTGCAAAACCTCAACGTCGACCTCGAGGATGTGCAGCAAAAGATCGAGGAGACTGTCAAGAAAGGAAAAGCGGCTCCCGCATCGGGCAACGATCTGCCGTATACATCGCGCGCCAAGAAGGTCCTGGAGCTCGCCATGGCCGAAGCGCGCGAATTGAGCCACAGCTACGTCGGGACCGAACATCTCCTGTTAGGCTTGTTGCGCGAGGAAAAGGGAATCGCGGCGCAGGTGCTCACCGAAGTCGGGGTGGCGCTTGATGCCGCGCGCGCCGAGACGCTGCGCTTGTTAGGCACCGAGATGCCGCAAGGGCAGGCCGGCAACGCGCCCACCGCACAGCAGGGGACAGGGGCGGCGCAGCCGGCGCCGACAAAGGGCGAAAAGAAATCCAAGACGCCCGCGCTGGATCACTTCTGCCGCGATCTCACGCAGCTCGCGGGGGACGGCCAGCTCGATCCAACGATCGGACGCGGCAAGGAAATCGAGCGCGTCATGGAAGTCCTAACGCGGCGCAAGAAGAACAATCCGGTGCTCATCGGCGAACCGGGTGTCGGCAAAACGGCGATCGTCGAAGGCCTCGCACAGCTCATTGCCAACGGCGAGTGCCCCGACTCTCTGCGCGATCACCGCGTGCTGGCGCTCGATATGGCCGCCGTGATCGCGGGAACCAAGTATCGCGGTCAGTTCGAAGAGCGGCTCAAGGCCGTCATGAACGAGATCGCGCAGAACAAGAACATCATCCTGTTCATCGACGAGCTGCACACGCTCGTGGGAGCAGGCGCTGCTGAAGGCGCAATTGACGCGAGCAACATGCTCAAGCCGGCGCTTGCGCGCGGCGAGTTGCAGTGCGTGGGTGCGTCGACGCTTAACGAGTATCGCAAGTACATCGAGAAAGACGGCGCCTTGGAGCGTCGCTTCCAGACTGTCATCGTCGATCCGCCGACGGTTGATGAGACGTTCGAGATTCTCAAAGGCCTGCGGCCAAAGTACGAAGAGCATCACCGCGTCACGATTCCGGATGACGCGCTGACTGCCGCTGCCAAACTCTCCGAGCGTTACATCACGGATCGCTTCCTGCCTGACAAGGCAATCGATGTTATCGACGAAGCTGGTGCGCGCGCACGTCTCGCGGCTCAGGTTCCGCCGCCGGAAGTCGCGCAGCTCAAAGATTCGCTCGAGAAAATCAACGGCGACAAAGAGTCGGCTGTACGCGATCAGAATTTCGAGCGCGCGGCTGCCTTACGAGACAAAGAACGCGAGCTGCAAGGCGAGATTCGCAAGAAGCAGGACGAGTGGGAGAAGCATCGTCAGTCGTACCGGCCAGTGCTCGACGAAGACGACATCTCCTTCATCGTCAGCCGCTGGACCGGCATTCCTGTCACACGATTACAGGAAGCCGAGAGCTCGCGCTTGCTCAGAATGGAAGAAGAGATCCACCAGTCGGTGGTTGCACAGGAAGAAGCGATTCGTGCGCTCTCGCGCTCGATCCGCCGGAGCCGCGCTGGGCTCAAGGATCCCAAGCGCCCAATCGGTTCGTTCGTCTTCTGCGGCCCAACGGGCGTCGGGAAGACCGAGCTGGCGCGCGCGCTCGCGAAATTCCTGTTCGCCGATCCGTCCGCGCTGATTCGCGTGGACATGAGCGAGTACATGGAGAAGTTCTCGGTGTCGCGGCTCATCGGCGCGCCGCCGGGCTACGTCGGCTACGAAGACTCCGGCACGCTGACCAAAGCCGTTAGGCGCAAGCCGTACAGCGTCGTCCTGCTCGACGAAATCGAGAAGGCGCA
>CBQVAZ010000093.1:0-9869 GCA_967720205.1 uncultured Gemmatimonadaceae bacterium
GAGCGGGGTACTTGGCCGCGGTGGGTGTGAGCGCCTACTCGCTCGTCGCGATGTTGCAGAGACTGGGGCCGCTGATGCGCAAAGGCGGATCTGTCGTTTCGCTCACATATATGGCGAGCGAGCGCGCGATTCCGGGCTACGGCGGCGGCATGTCTTCAGCCAAGGCGGCGCTCGAAAGCGACACGCGCACTCTGGCGTTCGAGGCCGGCCGCCGGTGGGGGCTGCGAGTCAACACGATTTCAGCCGGACCGTTGGCGAGTCGCGCGGCGAGCGCGATCGGCATCATCGAGCGCATGGTGGAGTACTGCGCCGCCAATTCGCCGCTCCCCGAGGCGCTCACGGCGATGGAAGTTGGCAACGCGGCGGCGTTCCTCTGCTCCCCGTTAGGCAGCGGCATCACGGCGACAACGATGTACGTCGACAAGGGCTATCACGCGATGGGGATGGGAGTCCCGCCGGACGCAACCACCTGACAGCGGCAAAGAAGAAGGCCGGCGCCTAACGACGCCGGCCTTTTTGTCTCGCCCAGCACTATCCTAGGTGCGAGGTCGCACGTTTGAATCCGGCACGAACCTGAACGGCTGTTGCAGCACCTGGCGCACCGTGCGCCCTTGTTTGATGCCGGGGATCCACGCCGTTTCGCGCACCGAGCGCTTCACGCTCTCGCCGAACGCCGGATGCGTCGTCCAGACGACGTTGAAGCTGTCCATGTCGACCGTGCCGTCTGGCTCGACGACGAATTCGACGAGGACCTCACCCGGTGTCGCCGTCCGATACAGGTCGTGCGGATAGATCGGGACCACACGTCGATTCGAGTCGGCGCGGGCCGGCTGGTCGACCTGATCGGCAGTGTAGACTGACAACGACTCGACGAGTCTCTGAATCTCCGCCGCGGCCGATTCGCCCTTGGATCGTTTTCGTGAGCGAGGTTCACCCTGACGCGACCAGATCACGATCGTGCCGCAACTCGTCGTCGTTGTCGGTCCGGCAGTGAACTCCGACGGCAGAGCGGCGATTCCAGTGTAGATCTCCATCGCCTCGATGGATCGCGTCGGTACGTTGTCGATGTCGAATTCGCCGGCGCCGAGCGGAGAGCCATCGATCCACACGAGCGGCGGACAGCGCGCGCCGCGGAAGCGCAGCGTTTGGCGTCCAAAGCCTAACGGCTGCAAGCGAATGCCGGGGACCGTACGCAGCAGGTCGGTCGTGTTGGCCGGATTACGCTTCTCGATCTCGTCGCGCGTGTAGTAGTGGCCCATGCCGCGGTCGCGCCGTTGATAGAACGACGCCAGACGGCCGGTATAGTGCTTTCCGAGGATCGTCATCGGCGCGAGGACGACGGGAAGCGGTTGCAGCGCGATCATCAGCGGCACCGTCTGTCCAGCCAGGACGTTGATGATCGACGTATCTGGCTTGAAACCGAGGCGCCTAACGCGGATGGACAAGTCGCCGGCGGGGACATTCTTGAGGCGAAACTCGCCGGTATCGTCCGTCTCGACCCGTACCGTGCTGCCAGGAATCGTCAACTCGGCGCCGGCCACGGCGCGACCGGCCGGGTCGAGCACTCGACCGTTGATGCTACCTGTAGCTGGTCGAGTTTCTTGGGCGCGACCCGTCGCGGCGAAAGCCAACGCGACCGCGACGCACGTTAGCGTCGCCAAGGATCGCACCGGTCGCAGCGCGATGTGCTGCATCCGGGAACGGCTCACCGGAACCTCCTTGAACCTGCTTCCGTGAACATTGGGAACGGCCTCGAATTGCGCAACGGCGACCACCGTTTCTGGACTTCAGCGACCGTCACACTGGACGCCTCACAGCACGCCGTGCAAGATCGTTTGACAGCGCGAACGCAGGTTCGGATAACGACACCTGTCCGTCTTTTCGGTTCCCAACCATGACAATTCGCAGCCCCCGCTTCCGACCCCGTCTCCACGTTCTCATCGGGCTCTTGGCCCTGGCCGCGATTGCGGCGACGCCGTTGCAGCAAAAGGCGAACAGTCCACGGGGCTTTACCCCTCAGTCAGCGTCGGTGCAACGCGAATGGGAGGGAAAACTCCGAGCGATGCCGGATCGGATGCTCATTCGGTCGTACGTGGAGCGACTGGCGGCGCGTCCGCATCACGTGGGTTCGCCCTACGGGAAAGCCAACGCCGAGTGGATGCGGGACCAGTTCCGCTCCTGGGGGTGGGAGGCCGAACTCGCCGAATACCACGTGCTGTTCCCGACGCCAAAGGAGCGACTTGTGGAGCTTGTCGCGCCCACGCGGTTCGTCGCGAGGCTGGAAGAACCTGCGATCCCGAGCGATCCAACGACGTCGCAGAAGTCGGAGCAGCTCCCGAGTTACAACGCGTATTCGGCCGACGGGGACGTCACAGGCCCGCTTGTGTACGTGAATTACGGAGTGCCTGCGGACTATGAGGAACTGGAGCGACGCGGCATCGACGTGCGCGGGGCAATCGTCATCGCTCGTTATGGTGGATCGTGGCGCGGCATCAAGCCGAAGGTCGCCGCCGAGCATGGCGCCATCGGATGCATCATCTACTCCGATCCACGGGACGATGGCTACTACAACGGCGACGTCTATCCGATCGGCCCCTGGCGGCCGAAGGATGGCGTGCAGCGCGGCAGCGTCCTGGACATGCCCATCGCGCCAGGAGATCCTCTGACGATCGGCACTGGTGCTACGAAGGACGCGGCGCGAATAGACCGAGCGAACGCGGCGACGCTGATGAAGATCCCGGTGCTGCCGATTTCATACGGAGATGCGCAGCCGCTGCTGGCCGCGTTAGGTGGGCCGGTGGCGCCTGAAGCGTGGCGTGGCGCGTTGCCGATCACGTACAAACTCGGCCCGGGGCCGGCACGGGTGCACGTAAAGCTGTCCTTCAATTGGAACCTCGCGCCCGTGTACGACGTGATCGCGCGCCTGCAGGGGTCCGAGTTTCCGGATCAGTGGATCGTGCGCGGCAACCATCACGACGGTTGGGTGAACGGCGCCGAGGATCCGATCGCCGGAATGGCGCCGGAGCTGGAGGAGGCGCGCGCGTTAGGCGCGCTGGTGAAGCAGGGGTGGCGTCCGCGCCGGACGATTGTGTACGCCGCGTGGGATGCGGAAGAACCGGCGCTGCTGGGCTCGACCGAGTGGGCGGAGCATCATGAGGACGAGCTGCGCCGGAAGGCCGCCGTGTACATCAACACCGACGGGAACGGCCGCGGCTACCTCGGCGTCGGCGGCTCGCACTCGCTCGAGCGATTTGCGAACGAAGTCGCCAAGGACATCGAGGATCCGGAGAGCAAGGTCTCCGTCTGGAAGCGTCTGCAATCGCGGATCGTGCGTGATGCGTCGGGGGCGGCGAGACGCGAGGCGCGCGAACGTGCGGATCTGCGCATCGGCGCGTTAGGCTCGGGCTCGGACTTTACGCCCTTCCTGCAGCATCTGGGGATTGCATCGCTGAATCTGGGTTATGGCGGCTCCGACGGCGGCGGGATTTATCACTCGATCTACGACGACTTCGCCTGGTACACGCGCTTTAGCGATACGTCGTTCGTGTACGGACGGGCGCTGGCGCAGACCGTTGGAACGATGGTCATGCGTCTCGCCAACGCGGATGTGCTGCCGTACGAGTTTGGCAACCTGGCGGAGACGGCGCGCGGGTATGTCACCGAAGTGAAGGCCCTGCGCGACGACATGGCGCAGCGCATCGCCGAGAAGAACCGACAGATCGACGATCGCGTGTTCGAGGTAACGCAGGATCCCAAGGTGAAGGAAGCGTTGCCGACGAAGGAGCCGCTGCCTCCGGTGCTCAACTTCGCGCCGCTGGACAACGCCGTCGATTCGCTCACGCGCGCGGCGGCGAAGTACGAAGCCGCGTTCGGCAAAGCGTTAGGCGGCTCTTCGACTTCGGACGGAAGCGGGGCTGGCCTCGATCCGGCCGCGCTCAAGGCCGTGAACGATCAGTTGATTCAGGCGGAGCGCATGCTGACGTCACCGGACGGATTACCTAAGCGTCCCTGGTATCGTCATCTGGTGTATGCCCCGGGGCTCTACACAGGCTACGGCGTGAAGACGCTTCCCGGTGCGCGCGAGGCGATCGAGCTCAAGCAGTGGTCGGACGCTGAACGTGAGATCGGCCGCATCGCGGCGGCATTCAACCGAACCGCGTCGCATGTTCTGGACGCGGCGCGACAGCTGGAGGGCGCAGTGCGGTAAAGGACTCACTGCGCATGTGTGGTGCGACACAAAGCGCAGGCAAGGTCTCGACAACTATTGATTGGTTCGATCGCGGCGCTCACGCTGCCGAGCGCAGTGCCGGAAGTCACACGTGGCGCGTACCAAAGTGAGGCTCACTCGTTAGGGACGGTCAACGCGATCCGGGCCGACAGCTGCGATTCCGTCTTCGCGAAATCGCGAGTTGGCTGGGCGACTCGCGAATACCAGGGCGTTCTGCGAGCATTTGATAGCGAGGCGGATCTTCCACTCACCCACCTCTTTCTCGCGTTCAACGAGCTTGCTGCCCGCATCCAGTTCGACGGCCCACTGGACTTGAGCGTGCTTGGCGACGATCCGCCCACTGCCGAATTAGAGGCGCCCGTTGTCGGTTCCATCGCAACCTTTGCGGCGCATGGGCTCTACGCGTTCCATTACTCGCCTGGTGGTCAGCTCGGTCGGCCGCGAGTGCTCGTCTCGTCGCTCTCGGAACGTTTGGATTCCGCCGTCGTGCGGGCTGTGATCGCCGCGAGTGACAGCGGCGGTCTCTTGCCGCTGCCCGCCGATCGTAAAGACTCCATCGAGCTGCGCCTAACGATCGGCATGTCGCCGATGGCGGATTCACTCGCGATCAAAGGTCCGCTCTTTCGCGTGCGCCTGCCGGTCTTCGATCAGGTGACCAGACCCTGGTCGAACCAGAACGCGGGAGACGCCCCGCACTATCCGATCGGCGAACGCCAGGCGGGCATTGAGGGAAAGGTGCAGGTCGAGCTTGTCGTCCGAAGCGATGGAACAGCGGATCCGCGGAGCATCCTCATTCAGCGCGCCGCGACCATGTCGTTCGCGCAGAACGTGTACGATGCGATCCTCAAAGCGAAATATGTTCCGGCTCGGGTTGCGGGTTGTCCTGTCTCATCCCTCGTGACGCAGCCATTCGAGTTCACTATCGTGCGTTAACTCGACTTGATTGACCACGGGAGCAGGGTAGCTTCGGCGTGATTCCTTTCCCCGAAGCATGAGACAATTCCTCACAGCTCGTTCCTCCACTAGCGTCGCGCTCTTGCTCATCGCGGCCTGCGCGCGTCCGACGCTCACGATCCCACCAGCAGCAGCGGCGTTAGGCTCCTACGATCTTGTCATAGCGAACGGCAAGATCGTCGACGGATCCGGCAACCCGTACTTCTACGGCGACGTCGCCATCAGCGGCGATCGCATTGCCGCAGTGCGCGAAGCCGGCGGCCTGCGCCGAGCGCGCACCAAATACTTCGTCGACGCGACGGGCCTAGTCATCGCACCCGGGTTCATCGACATCCAGGCGCACTCGTGGGAAGCGCTCTTGTGGCGCGACGGACGCGTGGTCAGCAAAGTCACCCAAGGCGTCACCACTGAAATACTTGGCGAATCCTCGACACCGGGTCCGTCCAACGACAAGACCGAGGAGCTCGACAAACTCAGCGAGATGGAACCGCCGCGCGCCGAGCTGCAGCGCAGCTTCCGCGGTCCGCATGGCTTTGCGGCGTGGCTCAACGCCATCGAAAAGCACGGCAACTCAGTCAACGCCGGCTCATACCTGGGCGCGGCGACAGTCCGCACGTACGTGATGGGCCAAGCGCCGGGAACGCCTAACGCGGCTCAGCTGGAGGAGATGCGGAGCGTAGTCCGCAATGCCATGGAGGACGGCGCCTTCGGCATCTCCACCGCATTGATTTACCCGCCGGGCAGCTTCGCGACGACAATGGAGCTCATCGAGATGGCCAAAGCGATGGCGCCATACCGCGGCAAATACATCACGCACATGCGCTCCGAGGATGACTCGCTGTTTGAAGCAATGGACGAAGCGATGCGCATCGGCCGCGAAGGCGGCGTGAGCGTCGACATCTATCACCTCAAGGCTTCCAATCGGCGCAACTGGGGAAAGGCGCCCGGGATGGTCGCCAAGATTGACTCCGCGCGCAGAGCCGGCTTCGACGTCGCCGCCACGATGTACCCGTATCCATTCTCCGGAAACAACCTCGGCGAGTGCTTCCCTGACTGGGCCTCCGAGAATGGCAAGCTGTTCGACAATCTGCGCGACTCCACCACGCGCGCGCGCATCCTGCGCGAGATGGACGACCCTAACGGCGCACCACTGTGTCAGCGCGAGGGGCCGACGGGGTACATGATCGCCGACTTCCGCAAGCCGGAGCTCAAGAAGTACGAGGGAAAGCGGCTCAGCGAAATCTCGGCGGATATGGGGAAGCCATGGCCGGAGACGATCGTGGCCCTCTTGTTAGGCGAGAACCGCGACCTGAGCAAAATCAACTTCACGATGAGTGAAGAGAATGTGCAGATGCAGATCAAATGGCCCTGGGTCGTTATCGGTACGGACGCCGGTGGGATGGATCCGGATAGCGCGACTGGCGTCGTACATCCACGCGCCTACGGCAGCTATCCGCGCATCCTGGGCCGCTACGTGCGCGAGGCGAAGCTGTTCACGCTGGAGGACGCCGTGCGCAAAATGAGCTCCGCCGTGGCCGCGCGGTTAGGCATCCGTGACCGCGGCATGCTGCGAGAGGGGATGTTCGCCGACATCGTCGTCTTCGACGAGAAGACAATCATTGATAAGGCGACTCCGGAACAGCCGCATCAGCTCTCGGTAGGCGTCAAGCATGTGTTTGTGAATGGCGTCCAAGTCGTTGCGGACGGCAAGCATACCGGCGCCAAGCCCGGCAAAATTGTGAGGGGTAGCGGCTGGCGTGGGTATTAGTGCACAACTTCCCAGCGGCCAAATGTCCTTGTGAGGCTAGACCCCGCTCGCCCTTCGCGCGCACTCGGCGAGCACAGCGGCGCCGACGAAAATCGCGCCTTCTGCGACAGTAAATCGCGGCGAGTGGGCAGGTGTCCGCTCGCCACCAGGTTCGCGCGCACCGACGCGCAAGAAACACCCCGGCACGCGCTCCTGATAGAACGCGAAGTCCTCGCCACCCATATTCGTTAGGCCGAACGGAACGACGTTCCGTTCACCCAGAAGACTCGCAGCAGCCGCGCGCGCAATCGCCGCAACCTTTGGATCGTTCACCACCGGCGGCGTCCCGTCAGACAACGTGACCGTCGCCGTTAGGCGGTGCGCTGCCGCCACGGCCCCCGCCAGGCGCTCGACTTCGGCGCGCAGCAGCGCACGCGTGCGCGGCGTGGTGGCGCGCAGCGTTCCCGTAAGCGTCGCGCGCTCGGGAATCACGTTCGAGGCGGTCCCGGACTGAATGTGCCCGACGCTCACCACCGCTGGGTCCGACGGGTCGACGCGTCGCGCCACGATTGTCTGCAGCGCCATGATCAGCGCCGCCGCGCCGACGATCGGATCCGCCGATTCGTGTGGCCGAGCGCCGTGCGCCCCTTGGCCAAGCAGCTCGATGCGAAATTCGTCCGCTGACGCGGCGAGCGGGCCGTCATCCGCCACGATCTGGCCGACCTCGAAACGCCGGTCCACATGACCGCCGAAGATGTTCTTGATGCCATCGAGCGCACCGGAGTCCAGAATAGCCCGCGCGCCGGCGCCAACTTCTTCGGCAGGCTGCAGAACGAACACGACGTCGCCTAACGCGGGCTCTCGGCTGAGCAGCATCCCGGCACCGATGGTCCACGTCGCGTGCACGTCATGCCCGCAGGCGTGCATCACACCGCTCACCGACGAGGCGAACGGCAGCTTCGTCTCCTCCTGAATCGGCAGCGCGTCGATATCGCCGCGAATGGCGATTGTAGGGGAGCCCGGCTCGCGGCCCGGCAGTCGGCCGACGACGCCCGTCCCGGCGACGCGAGTGACGTCGAGCGCGCCTAACGCAACGAGCGCACGCTCGAGCTTGTCCGCCGTGCGCTCTTCCTTCCAGGACAGCTCAGGATGCGCGTGCAGATCGCGCCGCAGCCCGAGAAGCGCCTCGAGCTCGCGCGGTAAAAACTGCGAGAGGACTTCGGCAGGTGCTTCTAGTAAGCCCACGTGCGGAGACCTGTCAGACCGTAAACGAAGAGAAGGAGCGAGAAACCGACTGCCGCGAGACCCACGAGCACGGAGTGCATTTTGACAGCTCGACCGACAATTGTCTTTGGAGCCCGCGCCGCCAGAAGAAACGCGATCAACGCCAGGATAGGAACGAGCAGCGAGAAGACAAAAATGGCAATGGCGCGCGGCGTCATGACACCCAGTTTACTGAAATCTGACGTCATGACGAGCGCAGCAAACGCTGCAATCGTAAGCACGGCGAAAAGCACCGTGGCCCGCAATCTGTTCGCCGCAACGTTGCGTGCTTTGCCGAACATTGCGCGCGGAACCCACACCAATGCCGCGAGGACGGCGCTGGCGAAGAGTATTCCCGCCGCGATGAGCCCGCTGATCACCAGGCGACGCGGCCATGGGCTCGCGCGTTCCATATAGCGCGTACCAGTGAGCACCAGCGTGAAGTTGTGATCGTGATAGAAGCCGATGCTCGGTCCGGACTCGTTAGGTCTCCGGAAGGTCGAGTCGTTGAGTGCCAGGAGTTTCACAGCCGAGTCGCCGGCGGCGCTGGCGAAGAGCGAGTCGCCGCGCTGCGCGATCGTCAGCCCGCCGAACAGCCAATCCGTCACCGAGAGCAACTGATTGCGCGGCGCAACATCCTGGTAGTAACCGACGTACGAGCGCAGCGTCGGCGCAGGAACGGCGACAGCTGCCGGCGCGTGCACCGCAGTGTCGCCTAACGCGTACACGGCAAGCAGCCGCTGCACCGCTTGAAATGCTTCCCCGGACGCATCCGAGTTGAAAAGCGCGATGATGCCGATGTTGGCCGGGACGCTATAGCGATACGACGAAACGAACCCGTCGATGCCGCCGTCGTGCCCGTGCATCTCGATCGGCAGACTCAGTTCGGCATAATTCCCGAGCCCATACCCTACAGAAAGCCCGCGCTGCGCCGCGAGCGTGCTGCCCGTGCGTTCCATCCGATCAACGCTGGCCGAATCCAGGAGACTTCTCCCGTCCGGAGCGGCGCCACGGCGCATGAGCATCTGCGCGAAGCGCGCCAGCTCGCGCGGCGATGCATGCAGATCACCCGCCGGACGCAGATAAATCGCGGGGTAACCGACAGGTGGTTTCGTGATCGCGTGATACCCCTGTGCCATCAACG
The DNA here is from genome assembly GCA_967720205.1 of uncultured Gemmatimonadaceae bacterium. Lineage (GTDB taxonomy): Bacteria > Gemmatimonadota > Gemmatimonadetes > Gemmatimonadales > Gemmatimonadaceae > DASYRX01. The sequence goes on from CBQVAZ010000093.1 coordinate 9,337, forward strand.
GCTTGGCCGGTTCGGCGATGCTGAACGCCGATGTCGCCATGCCTAACGGCGTCAGAATGCTGTCCTTGATGAAGCGATCGTACGGAATCCCGCTGACCTTTTCGATCACGTAGCCGGCGATGCCGTAGCCGGGGTTCGAGTACGAAAAGCGTTCCCCCGGCCGCCAGCGCGTGTGCAGCGAGTTGGTCGCGCGGACGAGCACGTCGCGCAAGGGCAGATCCGGAGCCTCCCGCACGTTGTACATCGAATTGAAGTGCATGTCGTCGAAGCCGGTCGTGTGCTCGAGAAGGTGCACGACGCGCACGGGATCGCTGGTTTCCCAGCGATTCTCGAACGCGACGTCAGGCACTACTTGCTTGAGCGGCGCGTTGAGGTCGAGCTTGCCGGCGCGCTGCAGCATGAGCAACGCGGTGGCAACGAAGCTCTTGCTGATCGACCCAGTGCGAAAATGCGTGTCGCCGTCGATCGGCTTTTTCGTGGCCACATCCGCGTACCCGACGCCGCCGGCGTAGAGCAGGGAATCCTTCGAGAAA
>CBQVAZ010000094.1:0-9841 GCA_967720205.1 uncultured Gemmatimonadaceae bacterium
GCGCATGCTTCGTCTAACGCATCGATGGCGCGGTCAGGGCGATGCCTGTCGAGTTGATGCTTGTCGGTAAGCTCCACCGATGCACGCACCGCTTCGTCCGTTATTACGACGTTGTGATGCCGCTCGAGGCGGCCGCGCCTGGCGTTAATGACGTCGAGCGTCTCCTCGGCCGAGAGCTCGCGCACGATGATGCGCTGGAAGCGTCGCTCGAGCGCCGGGTCACCGCGGATCCAGCGCTCGTATTCGTCTTCAGTCGTCGCGCCGATGACGCGGAAGTCACCGCGCACCAGCGATGGCTTGAGCATGTTGGCGGCATCCATCGCCGCGCCTAACGCAGTACCCTGGCCAATGAGGTTGTGCAGCTCATCGATGAACAGAATGACAGTCGGGTCCGCACGTGTCTCGGCCACCAACCCGCGGATGCGTTCCTCATACTGACCGCGATACGTGGTGCCAGCCAGCAGCGCAACGTGGTCAACCCCGAGTATACGAGTGTCACGAAGGCCTAACGGGACAGCGCCGACAACGAGGCGCTGCGCCAGGCCTTCGACGATGGCCGTCTTTCCGACCCCCGCGGGGCCAACCAGCGCCGGATTGTTCTTTCCGTGACGCAGGAGGATGTCGATGACGCGCGCGATCTCCTCCGCGCGAGCGCGAATCGGCTCGAGGCGACCCTCACGCGCTTCGGCCGTGAGATCTCTGGTAAAGCGTTCGAGTACGCTCACTGAGGACCACCCAGCCGGCCCAGGTACCATGCGACGAGGCGGTCGCCGAAGAGGAGCATGAGAACGGCAGCCGGCGCCAGGAAGACGCCGAATGGCACGTTAGGCAGTTCCGACTGACCGGCACCGCTGTCCGCGGTCGCTTCGCCTTCCACATCGGACGCGCGTGCCGCGACGGGGGCCCGGCGCCACCGGGTGAGCGGTAGCACCACGAGCAAGAAGGTCGCGGCACCTAACGCGGCCCCTGCGAAGATCACGAGTAACGCGCGAGTGGGACCGACAGCGCCACCGATGACGGCCATGAGGGTCACGTCTCCAAAGCCCATCGCTTCACGCTTGAGCATCGCCTCACCCAACCATCCGACGATCGCAATCGCGCCAGCGCCCGTGCACGCCCCGATTAACGCGCCCCACGGATCGGCAAACGGCGAAACGTCTCCGATCACGAACGCGAGGATCGAGGTCGCGAGGACGAAGATGAAACCGAAAACGGTGAAGCCGTCCGGGATGACGTAGTGCTTGAGGTCCGTGATTGCGATACCGAGCATTGCGGTGCCGAAGACAGCGACGCGAACTGCGGTGAGCGTGAGGCCGAAGGCGAGCGCAGTCGCCATCCAGCCTAACGCCACGAGCAACTCTACCGTCGGGTACTGCACCGAGATCGGAACGCCGCAGGTGCGACAACGTGCGCGCAGCAGCAGCCAGCTCACGATCGGCACGTTGTCGTACCAGGCGATTGCCGTCCCGCAGCCCGGGCAGCGCGAGCGCGGCTTGATCACCGATTGGTCCGCCGGCCAGCGCGCGATGCAGACGTTCAGGAAGGAGCCGATGCAGGCTCCGACGACGAACGCGGCCACCGCGATGAAAGCGTTCATCGCGTCTCTGAGAACGCGAAGAGCAGAATGCCCGTGGCCACCGCGACGTTGAGAGAGTCCACCATGCCATCCATTGGAATGCTAACGATGCGTCGCGCCGCCTCGCGCAGCGCCGGCGTTATGCCACTCCCTTCATTACCTACGGCGAGCGCCAGCTTTTGAGGCGGAGGCGCACTCAACGGTATACCCTCGCCCTCCTTGGCGGAGCCCCACAGCTCGCACCCCTCCTTCGAGAGGAACGACTGAAGTTCGTCCCATGTAGTATGAAAACAGAGGTGATGAAAATGGGCGCCCATTGCGCTGCGGACGACTTTCGCGTTCCAGACGTCAACGGTTCCGGGCAGGGCAATCGTCCCGCTGGCTCCAAGAGCCGCGGCGGTCCGGATAATCGCCCCTACGTTTCCCGGGTCCTGGACAGCATCCAGTACGACGAGCCGCAGCTGCGTTCGGTCCTCGAGGTCGCCCAGCCCGCGCGCCGGCGCGCGAACCACCGCGAGTACACCCTGCGGCGACTCCGTCTCGGCGGCGCTGGCGAATTCTCGTTCAGTCACCTCGCTGTGGTCCACCCCGCGCTGCGTCAATGCCGCGCGAAGCTGACGCCCGCGCTCAGTGCCGTCGAGCTGCGGCGCCGTCAGCACGCCGACGATTTCGAGCTGCGAGCGAAGCAGCTCTTCGTTGGCGCGCACACCTTCCACAACAAAGAAGCCCTCGCGCTCACGCGCGCGTCGACGACGGAGATCGCGCGCGAGAGTCAGCAGGCGCATGGAGTCATACAATGAATCACGCTTCTGTCATTTCCAGGGCGCTCAAGTCGGCGGGACTTATGAGCGGAGCTGTCTTCCTCACCAGCTGCGTGGTTTCCACACAGCAGGAAGTCCAACTTGGGACGCAGTACGCTCAACAGATCAATGCGCAGCTGCCGATCATGCGCGACGCCAACGTGAACTCGTACATCAACTCGCTCGGCAATTCGCTGGCGCGCGTCGCAGACAATCGCAATCTGAGTTGGCGCTTCTACGTCGTCGATAGCCGCGAAGTGAACGCGTTCGCCGTCCCCGGTGGCTTCGTGTATATCAACCGAGGGTTGATCGAGCGCGCTCGCACGATGAATCAACTCGCCGGAGCGATGGCTCATGAGATCGCGCACGTCACGCAGCGTCATTCAGTTGAGCAGATGGCGCAAGCGCAGCGGGCGGACGCAGGCCTAACGCTCGCATGCATTCTCACGAGCGTGTGCCAGAGCGGCGCAGCATCGGCAGCCATCCAGGTAAGCGGCAGCGCACTGTTCGCGAAGTTCTCACGCGACGACGAAAGCGAAGCAGACCGATACGGCGTGCAGTATCTGGTTGCGGCTGGAATCGATCCGCGCGGCATGGTGGACATGTTCCAGACACTGCTGAATGAGAGACGCTCGCGCCCGACCGCGGTGGATGCGTGGTTCCGCACGCACCCGTTGGAGGAGAATCGCATCGCGGAGACTCAGGCGCAGATCGCGCACTATCCAGCAACACGCTTGCGCGGCTTGCGCGTCGACAACGCGGCGTATCAGCAGTTCCGTTCGCGCCTGCTGTCGCTGCCTGTGCAGGCGGCCCAGAGAGCACGCTAGGCCCGTTCCAGCTGGAGCAGGCCAAGTTGGGATTACAGAAACCGGGAAGGGCTGGAACGGGCTTAGGCATCCAGCCCGCCCACGAATTCGGTCACGAGACGCTCGAAGGCGCTCGCCGCGACAGCCGTCACAGCGAGCACGTCTTCGTGCGCGATGCGCTGCGGTGAAATCCCTGCTGCCTGGTTCGTTATGCAGCTGATTGCGCAGCAGCGCATTCCCATGGCTCGCGCAACGATCACCTCCGGAACTGTCGACATTCCGACGGCGTCGACGCCGAGGCGTTCCAGCATGCGAACTTCGGCGGGCGTCTCGTAGGTGGGGCCGAGGAGTCCACCGTACACGCCCTCTTGCAACGCAATACCCAGTCGCGCGGCGGCCGCGTGCAGCAGTCGCAGAAGCCCTTCGTCATACGGTCGCGACATGTCCGGGAACCGCTCGTCACCCGGGACGACGGGCCCGACGAGCGGATTGCGCCAGCTCAGGTTGATGTGATCGCTGATGACCATGAGGTCACCGGGGCGCAGATTGCGGCGAATGGCGCCGGCGGCGTTGGAGAGCAGCAGCACATTCGCGCCTAACGCGTGAGCGACGCGAACGATGAGGCCGGCCCCTTCGGGTGGATGGCCCTCGTACATGTGAAAGCGGCCCGCGAATGCGAGCACCTGACGACCACCGAGGCGGCCGCTCAGCACGCGACCGCTGTGCCCTGCGACCGTCGGCGTGGCGAATCCTGGAATGTCACCGTAATCGACGGCCACGACATCCTCGATCTTGTCGGCGAGTCCGCCCAGGCCAGATCCGAGTACGATCGCCGCCGTCGGCGCTGACGTGGCACGCAGGCGCTGGCGCACGACGTCGGCGGCGAGCACGCCCGTTGTCGTCACGGGAGCGTCACTCCGAGCTCGGCGATCGACTGCTTCGCACGCGTGATGAGCGCAGCCTTTTCGTTAGGCTCCAGGAACGCGTGCTCGAATCCGTTGAGCGCGACGCGGCAAAGCTCCTGAGGAGTGAAGTCGAGGTGTGCGGCGGCGTGCTTGTACTCGTCCACGAGCGTTACGTCGCTCATGAGCCGGTTGTCCGTGTTCAGGACGACGGCGAGGCCCAGATCGAAATAACGACGCAGCGGATGCGCCGCGTAGGATTCGGCCGCGTGCGTCTGGAGATTACTGGTTAGGCATATCTCCAGCGCTATGTTCCTGAGCGCGACCTCTTCCATGAGCGCGGCATCTTCGATGAGCCGCGTGGCGTGGCCGAGTCGTTTGGCGCCGCAGTCGTGCACGGCCTGTTTTACGGAGTCAGGCCCCCACCCTTCCCCTGCGTGACACGTGCACGCGAGGCCGTGCGCGATGGCGTGCTGGAAGGCGCCCTCGTGATCCGCGGCCGGATGGCCACGCTCGGGACCCGCCAGATCGAATCCCACGACACCGTGCGCACGATACTCCGCCGCGAGTCGCGCCATCTGCATGGAGACGTCGGGCGCCAAGGTACGCAGGGCGCACACGATCACACGAGCGACGATGCCGTGCTCGCGTTGCGCGCGTTCCAGGCCGCGCAGCGGCGCCTCGATGGCTGCACCTAACGTGAGCCCGTTGCGAACGTTGAGCAGCGGAGCAAAGCGGATCTCGAGGTACTTCACTCCCTCCCTGCTGGCGTCTTCCGCCAGCTCGTACGCCGCGCGCTCAAGCGCCTCCCTTGTCTGCAGCACAGCGAGCGTCACCTCGAAGCGCTGCAGGTACTCCTCGAGGTTGTGGGCATTGTCGACGCGCATGTACGCCCGCACGGCTTCGGGGTCGTGATCCGGCAACGGCACGCCCTGTTCGCGCGCGAGCTCGGCCAGCGTCGCGGGTCGCAGTGACCCGTCGAGGTGGCAATGCAGTTCCGCTTTCGGTATCCGTGTGAGGAACGAAGTGTCGGTCGCGATCGGCATCTCGTTAGGTGCTCGCGGCGTTGCGGTCCGCTCGATTCGACACGATGCGCATGATCAATCCGCTGAATACGGGCGTTGCGGGATCCAATGGCAGCCCGCGGCTGTCGGCAAGCGCGCGTCGCCCTCCCTCGATTTCAGCGGCTACCTGCGCGTCCCACACACGCACTGCATCCAGCGCGCGACCACCGGGCGGTGCGTCCACGCCGCGGCCGTTGATGTAGACCCGGATCACTGCGTCCTCGCTCACGGCGCGACGAATGCAATGCGCTCGTCGCGCGGTGCACGAACCGGCGCCGGCAGCGTCTTGAGGTACCTGATCAGCGCCTCCAGATCCGGGATGTCGAGGTCCTCACGGCGCAGTGCCGAGTTCGCGAGTTGCACCTGGTCGCCCCCGTCGGCGAGAAAGTCCGAGAGCACGACCCGATAGCGCTCAGTGTCACGAATTGGCGTTCCGTCCGTACGCGTTAGGCTCGTCACGCGGCTGCCGGCCGCACGCGACGTGTCGAACGCAACGCGCACGCCGCTCAGGTGCAGGTTGAACGTCGGCTGCGCGACTTGCCTCTCCAATTCGGCGCGCAACTCCTTACCCGTCACCGTCAGGCGTACGAGGCGATTGTCGAACGGATGCACCTCGAACAACGAGCCGTATGTCGCCATGCCCGGACGCAAGGGCGCGCGGATGCCGCCGTTGTTCATGATCGACACGTCGCCCTGCCCCACAGACCGTTGCGCATCGGCGATCAGCTTCCCGAGCGTGCCGCGCAACCCCTGCCCGATGTGCTCACCGATTTCGACAACGGGTACACTCATTCGGGCGGCGACTTTCTCAGCCGCGTCGCGCACCACGGCCGCAACGCTCGAGTCGGCGGACACCCAATCGGCGCGCACATCCCTCAACTCGATCACCGCTGTCTTGGTCGTATCGCCTAACGGGATGTCGATGATGCCGATCGCGATCCCGCGCGAGCGGGCCTGCACGATTGGAATGCCGCGCACCAAGGCGCGCACGGGACTGTGCGTATGACCACTCACGATGGCATCGACGCGCTCGGTCAGGCGATTCGCGAGATCGACGATCCCGCCACGACACGACGTGAGCGAGTTTTGGCAGAACGCGCCGATGTGCGCGACGACGATCACTCGATCGGCTCCGCGCGCACGCAACGCTCGCGCGTGGGCGTCGATGATCGGCGCGGGATCGGCGAAGCGAAGGTCCTTGACGATGGAGACCTTTGTCACCGTGGGCGTCTCGACGAGCGCGGCACCGATCACTCCAACCTTGAGGCTCCCGACTGTCACCAGCGTGTCATCGCGAATCCATGAAATATCCTGGCCCCCAGCATCGCGAACATTCGCGCCGAGTATGGCGTAGCGGGTTTCGCGCATGTGGGCACGAAGAGTGTCGAGCCCCCAGTCGAACTCGTGGTTGCCTAACGCAGCCGCCGTGAGCCCCAGCGCGTTGAAAATCGTCATCACCGGGCGGCCGAAGGCGAGGTTCGAAGCCGGCGTTCCCTGGAACAAGTCGCCGCCGTCGAGCCACAGGCTTTCGCAGCGCGGCGCAACGCAGGCGCTCCGCGCGTTGCGAATCTCGGTCGCGAGATACGCGGCGCCACCGCGGACCACCCCGCTCGAATCGGCGCGTGGCTCCAGCGCACCGTGAAAATCGTTCGTGGCGATGATGCGCAGCCAGCGACCGTTCGTTAGGTGCGCGTCGCTGCGTGACGTTGCGCCGGTTGCGGGCCGCGGACGCGGTGCCAGCTCGGCGGCTGCCTGCGCGACGGCAGCTGCGGGCTGGATGTGCCAGTTGCGCGTGAAATAATCTTCGGGACGTAACGTGCCGCGACGCGTCACCTCTTCGATCAGCAGCTGGCGAATATCCTCCTTCGAGTCGTATACGACCGGCGCGCCGCTCAACATGGCATACCCGCCGCCACCAGTCTGCCGATAATTGTTCAACGCGAGCGTGAAGGTGTCCGTCGGAGCCACTGGCCGGCCGCGAACGACGAGCGAGGTCACACGCGCGCCTAACGGCTTGCTCAGATCCAGCGTGTACTCTGCCCCGGAGATCATGTCGAAGTTGTAGCCGGGGACGGTCGAGTCGATCAGGGGTGTCGTACCAAACGTTCGATAGTAGCGCGCGCTGTGCTCGAGATAGGCCTTGAGTTGGGCCCCCGTGATGCGCACGGCACGCAGCGTGTTCTCGTACGGATACAGCCGCGCGATTTCGGCGACTGTGATCGGTCCGCTGTCGATACTGGCCAGAGTGAACGCGGCCGTGGCCGACAAGTCTGCGCCAGCCTTGCGACGCTGCGTCTCGTTGACGAAGTCGATGAGCGGCGTATCTGCAACGCGGGCCGAATCGCTGGACCACGCGACCCGCGTCTCGCCGGTCGGTCGAGCGACGAAGCGCACGGTCGCGTCATGCGCGGCACGGGTCACCGCAACAACAGCCGAGTCCTCTACGTGGCCCGCAGCCTGGACGACGGTGCCGCGACGCGCGACGACGCCGTGGCCGCGCGCGACGCGCAGCGTCGCGACCGCAACGCTCGTCGCCCAGTTGCGCGGCTGAATGAGCAGCGTGCTGCCGCTCGTTAGGCCCGGCTGCTCGCGGTGTGAGTGGCCGTACACAATGACGTCGATACTGGGAACTTCCCGAGCCACTCTCGCGCTGACGTTCTCGCTTGGCACGCCTGAGCTCACCGTGTCATAGCTGGAAACCTCGTCCAGCCCGGAGTGCAGGACAGCGACGATGACGTCCGGCTTCTGTTTGCGCACTTCGTCGACCGCGCGGCGTACCTCGCTCACGATGTCGCGCACCTCGACACGACCACGCACGTTTTCGCGATCCCAAATCGCAACGCCCGGATTCGTCGCGCCGACAATCGCGACCTTAAGGCCCGCGCGTTGCACGATCGTCGACGCCGGGAAAGCGCGCTGTCCATTGCTGCGCCACGCGTTGGCCGCGAGGAACGGAAATGCCGCGCTGCCGGTCGCCCGCGCGAGCGTCGCGAGCCCGTAATTGAATTCGTGATTCCCGACGGCCGCGGCGTCGTAACGCATCACGTTCATGGCCGCGATCACCGGATGGGGCAGCTGCGTATCGACGCGCGCCGCATCATCCGTGAGCGGATTCCCCTGCAGCAGGTCGCCGGCGTCGACTAAAACGACGCGCCCCACGTTGGCGCGACGCAGCGAGTCGACGATGGTTGCGGCGCGTGCGAGCCCGCGGGCCGTATCCGGTCGCGCTGTGTAGTAGTCCCAGCCGCGCAAACGCCCGTGCACGTCCGTCGTCGCCGCTATCACAATTTCGACGGTGTCGCGCTCGGCGCCGGGTGTAACGGGGGAGGTCGCGCGCTCGCGGCTGCCGGCCGTCGAACAGGCCAAGGCTCCGAGGAGGAAAACGACCCGTCGCATGGGCACTAAAAGTACTGCCCCCACAGCGCTTGCGCCGGTTGACCGATGCCATCGCGGGGCGCGAGACTGAGCGTGGCTTTCGCCGCACGTTTACCAGATCGTGACGCCCTCCTCGCTTTTCTTTCTCGCTTCGCGCGGTGAACGTGCACCGCGTTCGGTGGTCATCCCTCGGTTGCCGTGAAGCCACTCATCATCGGCATCGCGGGTGGGACAGGTTCGGGCAAGTCGACGGTCGCTCGCAAGGTAGCCGAAGCGCTGCGCCAGGCGTCGGTGGCGGCCATCGACATGGATGGGTACTACCGAAACTTCTCGCACTTGCCGATGGATGAACGCCGGAAGATCAACTGGGATCATCCGGATCCGTTCGACTGGGATCTTCTCGTTATGCAGCTTCGCGCGCTCGCCGCGGGTGAAGCGATCGAGAAGCCGATGTACGATTTCGTCACACACACGCGTCGCGCCGAAACGCAGCGCGTGGCTCCAGTAGACGTAGTGGTGGTGGACGGCATCCTGCTCTTCGCGGATGCCAGGGTGCGGGAGTTGTGCGACGTCAAAGTGTTCGTAGATGCGGATTCCGACATCCGGCTCGTGCGCCGCATTCAGCGCGACATGCGCGTGCGGGGACGACCGCTCGAGGAGATTCTGCAGCAGTACCTAACGACGGTGCAGCCAATGCACCTCCAATTCGTGGAGCCTTCCAAACGTTACGCGGACATCATCGTGCCTCGTGGCGGGCACAATACGATCGCAGTCGAGATGATCATCGCGAAGATCCGGCAGCGGCTCGGAACGCCGACATCGTGATGCAAGCGGTGACCACAGTCGAGCGAGTGCTCGTCGTTGACGACGAGCCGGACATCGTCGCGCTCGTGGCCTATCACCTCGTCAAAGCTGGATATCGCGTTTCGACGGCGACGAGCGGTTCCGACGCCGTCACACAAGCGCGCGGGGAGCGCCCGTCGCTCATCGTGCTCGACCTCATGCTTCCGGGCATGTCGGGCTTCGATGTGCTCGAGCAACTGCGCAGCGACGACGGCACGCGCGACGTTGCTGTGCTCATGCTGACGGCGCGCAGGGATGAGCCCGATCGCATCCGCGGGCTCTCGCTTGGCGCGGACGATTACCTCACAAAGCCGTTCTCGCCGCAGGAACTCGTGCTTCGGGTCGGGGCGATCCTGCGACGCCTGCGCGGCGCCGCCGAGCGCAGCGACGAAGCGTTGCGAATCGGCACGCTCTTGATCGATCGCGCGGCCCACAAGGTGTCGGTCGAGGGACGCGACATCGAGCTGACCCCGAC
>CBQVAZ010000095.1:0-9790 GCA_967720205.1 uncultured Gemmatimonadaceae bacterium
GCTCGTAGCCGCGGATATTGATTCGTCCGCTGACTTCGGCGCCGGGAGCGAACGGCGTCACGAGCGACACGCCGAACCAGGCGCTGAACTGCTTGACGTCAGTGAGCGCACGCCAAACGCGCGAGCGTGGGGCGTCGAGAGTGATCTGCTTCTCGATGCGATCGGTGGTTGGTGTAGTGATCGGCATGGCAGTTCTCATCCTGGATTCGAAGGGTCGTTGTCGGGGTGGCGGAGCAGCTCGACGAGCCGTTCTATCCGCGTATCCCAGAGGCGTTCGTAACCGCGCAGCCAGTCGTCGGCGCGAGCGAGCGGTCGCGGGTCGATGCGGCAATAGTGGATGCGCCCGCGCACAGTGCGTTTGACGAGCCCGGCTCGTTCCAGCGTCTGGATGTGCTTCGAGGCCGCGGCGAGCGACATCCGATAAGGCGACGCGAGCTCGCCGACGGTGTGCTCACTCTTGGAAAGTCGCTCGAGCATGCCCCGCCGCGTCTGGTCACTGAGCGCGTGGAAGACGAGGTCGAGCCGCGCGTGATTATGTTCAACCATACGGTTGAAGATAGTGGCGACCGCCCGATTGTCAACCGTCCGGTTGAATGATACGGACCCAGCTTCGCAGCTCAACTTGCGCGTTAGGCCGCAGGCAGAGAGAATGAGCAACCCGCGATGCGCGTGCGTTGCCTCGAACGGCAGCGCTCGCATCATCCAGCCAGTGCTCGAACGTACGCCACGAACGAATGACCCTCACACACAGCGACGCGCACCGTCGACCCTCGAACGACCCCGTCATCGATTGGCTCCTCGATGCCGATCCGTCGATCCGCTGGCAGGTCATGCGCGACCTCACGGATACGCCTGCGGAGATCATCGCGGCCGAGCGGTCGCGCGTCGCGGCGGAAGGATGGGGCGCGAGGCTGCTCGACCAGCAGCGCCCCGACGGCCAATGGGGCGACGGCGTCGCCACGCCGTTCTGGTGGTCGAACATGTACACGCTGGTTTTCCTGCGCGACTTAGGTGTAGACCCGACGAGCGCGCGCGTGCGCGAGGCGATCGATCTCGTTCGCGACAACGTCACTTGGGGACCGGGGTTCGGAGACTCGCCGTTCTTCGAGGGTGAGGTCGAGCCGTGCATCAACGGTCGCGTCGTCGCGTTAGGCGCGTACTTCGGCGCGCAAAGCGATCGACTGGTCGATCGCTTGCTGAGCGAACAGCTCGCGGATGGCGGCTGGAACTGTGAGGCCGAGCGCGGCTCGGTGCGCTCATCGTTCCACACGACGATCTGCGTGCTCGAAGGCCTGCTCGCGTTCGAGACGGCGTTCGGCGCGACGTCCACGGTGAGTGAGGCGCGGAAGCGCGCGCAAGATTATCTCCTCGAGCGTCGTCTGCTCCGTAGGTTGTCGACGGGCGACATCATCGAGCCGACGTGGACGCAGTTCGCGTTTCCGACGCTGTGGCACTATGACGTGCTGCGCGCTCTCGACTATCTGCGTGCGGCAGGCGTACAGCCGGAGCGCCAAGTCGACGAAGCCGTCGCCATCGTGGTCGGGCGTCGCCAGGGCGACGGGCGCTGGCTGCTCAACGTGCGACACCGCGACACTCTTCACGAAGAAGTGGCGGGCCCCGTCGGAGCGCCGAGTTGCTGGATTACTTTGCGCGCTCTGCGCGTGCTGGACTGGTTCGCACTTCGAGACTGAAAGATTGAGATGAGATTCTTGATCGTCGCGGTTCCGCCCCTGACTACAAGCGGCGGCGACATTCCAGAGTAGCCTGGTGCTGAATTTTCCTCCCATCGTCTATCGATGGGGCTTGACAGTTCAGCTCCGCAGCGCGACGTTCCCAACGTCTATCGATGGAACCGCGATGGCACGGACCAGACCCGAAGAGATTCTTCCCGCAACCTAACGATTCGGTCGATGCGCTTCCTCCGCCGGCTCGCCTATTGGCGTCGACTGTCGTCACACCAGCACGACCTCACGGATGAACTAGCACTGCACCGCGAGATGATCGAGCGCGATCTGATCCAGCGTGGAATGTCGCCGCAGGTCGCGCGCGACGAGGCACGCCGCACGATTGGCAACGAGACCCGCATGCGTGAGGACGCGCGAGCCGTCTGGCTCTGGCCGTCGCTCGAGGCGCTTCGGCAGGATGCGACGTACACACTTCGCGACCTTCGCCGAAATCCCATCTTTACGTTGGGCGTGACCCTCACGCTCGCGCTCGGGATCGGCGCGAACGCCGCGATGTTCTCGCTCGTCGATCGCCTGCTCTTTCGTCCGCCCGCGCGGATGGTTGATCCCTCGACCGTACACCGAGTGGTTCTGTACAGAACAAGCGGGGGGCAGGAACGCCAGACCGGCGGCATCTATGCGCGATACACCGACATCGCCAAGTGGTCGACGTCGTTTTCGCAGACGTCGGGCTTCGTGCTCAGGCCCCTTGCCGTCGGTGTCGGGAACGAAACGCAGCTTCGGAACGTCGCGATCGTCAGCGCCAGTTTCTTTGGATTCTTCGACGCCCCACCGATTATCGGTCGGTACTTCAACGCGAGCGAGGACGCGCCACCTACGCCGGCGCCTGTCGCCGTGATTAGCCGCGGACTGTGGGATACGCAATTCGGTTCGCGCCGCGACGTATTGGGATCGCAGGTGCAAATCGACGCGGTCTCCTACACGATCATCGGCGTCGCGCCTGATGGATTCGTGGGTCTGTGGCCGTATCAGCCGCCGTCGGCGTTCGTCCCAGTCGCGACGTACGCCGCCAGTCGCCGCGTACCGGATTGGGCGACGTCGTATGGGACGGCATTCGGGCTCGGCATCATCGTTAGGCGAAAGCCTGACGTTAGCGTTGCCGCAGCGAGCGCGGATCTTACGACCGCGCTGCGGCGGAGCTACCAGTTTCAGAACGAGGGGAGGACGGACGCGCCGACGCTCGAGATGCTGAGGCCCCGCGCCGTCGCGGCCTCGGTGTTGGCCGAGCGCGGCCCGCAACCGTCGAGCGTGACGCGAGCCGCTACATGGTTGAGCGGGGTCACCGTGGTCGTGCTGCTGATTGCCTGCGCGAATGTTGCCAACCTGCTTTTGGCTCGCACCATTCGCCGCCGCCGCGAGATTGCCGTCCGCATCGCGCTCGGTGTGCGTCGCGCTCGGTTGTTCGGCCAGCTGCTCATTGAAGGGATAATCCTCGCAATCCTCGGCGGCGGCGCCGGGCTCGTTATCGCGCGGTGGGGATCAGGCGTCCTCCGCGCCATGTTTCTCCCCGACGCGGAACGCGCTCCGCTGATCCGCGACCCACGCACTCTCGTATTCGTTGGCGCGGTCGCACTCGCTGTCGGCGTGCTCACCGGCCTCGCTCCAATGGTGCAAGCTGGCAGAACCAACTTGACGGCCGACCTCAAATCGGGCGCACGCGAAGGGATATACCAACGAAAGCGGTTACGGTCTGCGCTCGTATTGCTGCAATGCACGCTCTCGGTAATGCTCTTGGTTGGCGCCGGTCTGTTTGTGCGGAGCCTGCGAAACGTGCGCGACGTCCGGCTGGGGTTCGATGCCGATTCAGTGCTCGCCGTCGAGCTCAACATGCGCGACGTTAGGCTCGACAGCGCGGCGACCGCTACGCTCCGTCTCCGTTTGCTGGAATCAGCGAAGGACATGCCTGGGGTCACGTACGCGACGCTGCGGGAGTCCGTACCGTTCGACGGCATGTCGTCGTGGCCGATCTTCGTCGACGGCATCGATTCAACCAGTCGGCTCGGCCAGTTTCATTTCAACTCGGTATCGGCGGACTATTTCAAGACGATGGGGACGCCGATCGTGCGTGGGCGCGCGATCGAGCAGACGGACGTCCATGGTGCGCCACCTGTGGTCGTCGTCGCCGAGTCCATGGCGGCGGCGCTCTGGCCTGGCCAAGATGCGATCGGGCGTTGCATCAAAGTCGGTCTCACCGACTCAGTGCCCTGTAGAACCGTCGTCGGTATCGCGGGGGATATTCTCACGATGTCCATCGACGCGGAATCGAACCCGTACTTCTATTACATGTCGGCAGCGCAGTGGCGGCCGGACGACGGCGGATTGTTCGTGCGCGCGCGGGGCGATGCTGCTAGGCTCGTCGAGCCGCTGCGGACACGCCTCCAGCGCGACATGCCGGGCACGTCCTTCGTGACCGTCGACCCGCTCGGCGACATCGTCGACGCGACGTTACGCTCGTGGATCGTCGGCGCGACCGTGTTCACCGCATTCGGTGTGTTGGCGCTCGTGCTCGCCGCCATCGGTCTCTATAGCGTGATCGCCTACAACGTCACGCACCGAAACCAAGAATTAGGTGTGCGCCTCGCGCTTGGTGCCTCGCGAAAGGGGATCGTGCGACTCGTAGTCCTAGAGGGTGTTCGCTTCGCGCTTGCTGGCATCGTGATTGGTGCCATCCTGGCGACGTCAACGGGACGCTGGATCGGCCCGTTGCTGTTCCGAGAGTCGCCGCGCGACGTGGCTGTGTTCGCGCTCGTAGGCGTTGTTCTCGTCGGAGTGGCGGTTGTCGCGAGTTTTATCCCGGCGTTGCGCGCCGCTCGGTTAGACCCCAAGACTGCGCTGCAGGCTGATTAGGGCTGTCTCCCTTGTCATGTGGACAGAACCACTTCTACTTCCACCATGACTCGGAAACAGCTCGGTCGCCTAACGAGCTGAACAGGACATGCCATGAATAGCATACAGACAAAGCCGCGGGTGACATCCTTCGCTCCACAATTCCTTGTCGAGGATCTCGCGCGTTCAATCGCGTACTATCAAAAGCTCGGCTTCGCGTTCGGGGATCCTTGGGAAGGGTTCTACGCGATTGGTTACGTGGATGGCCTCGAGCTGCACCTCAAAGAACCGCCGAAGAATGACGCCGCACGACAATACCAACGTGATCATGAGCATCTGGACGCCGCGGCCGGAGTGGATGGCATCGAGGCGTTCTACGCGCAGTGCGTGGCGAATGGCGTGAAGATCATCAGACCGCTGGCTGCGACAGAGTGGGGTACGAAGGATTTCTACGTTGAGGACCCTGACGGCTACATCGTCAGCTTTGGTGGGCGGCCGACAGAGGACTGAACTTCCCGCTGGGCCTCTGCGAGTCGGCTCAAATCCTCGCCAACAAGGCGCGCAGCGTCCATCAGCGTCGTAAGCGGCGCGAGATCGCTGGCGCCTGCGTGCACGCGAAGAAGGTCGAGACGGATTCCTTCGAGCGCAGCAACGCTGTCGGCAAGGCGCGCCGCCGCCGCTTCGCGCCGCGCTGCGAGAACCTCAGCGTCGGCCGAGCCGGAGGGAGCGAGCGCAGCGACAATGTCGATCTCCGCGCGCGCCTCTGCCGCCCGGGCCTCGAACGCCGCGACGATCGCCGGCAACTCGGCCAGCTGCTCCCTGTATTCGTTAGGCAGCGCGGCGAACAGCTCCGACGCAGCAACGCCGAGCGCGGCCTCGGTCGCACGAAATGCGGACGCACCCGCGAGCTGCGAGCGCGTCGGCGCGCCGAGCCGGCGCGCGAGCCACTCTCCCAGAGAGCTTTTCCAGAGGCGGTCGCGGATCCCTCCCCCCGTCTGCCACCACCTGCGGATCCTCTCGGGAATGAACTGCACGCCGAGCGCGTTGCTCAATGCTCCCAGCGCCATTGTGCTGAGCACAGGCGCTATGATGAACGGAAGGCCGCCTCGATTTTCGTGGATTACGTCCAGTAGGACCAATAGGAAGGTGAACCCGAGCCAGGCTGCCGAGGCGATCATAGCGAGCCGCAGGTTCCTGTGCGCGTTAGGCTCTTCTTTGTCGAGTACCGCCGCCTCGGTCTCGGCTCGCTCGCGCCGTTCGATCTCGATAGCGGCCCGCAGGTCCGAAAGGGTGTGTCCGGCGCGGAACTGCCGGCGCGCCTGGTTGAGGTGGAAGCCGATCATCGGAAAGAGCGGCAGCGATGTAATCGCGGCGAGGAACGCGATGTCTGCCGGCCCGTTTGGCCGCTTGCCGGCCAACCAGATGGCGAGGTTGATCGTGGTCAGGGTACCCAACACTCCGGACCACGCCAAGTAGGGGGCGAGAAGCGGATTCCGCGCGCCAAGCCAGGCGCGCAGCGTGGGCGGCAGTGCCGGCCGCGCGTCAGGCGCCGGCGCGAGCGCTTCGGCCAGCTCCTCCCCGTGCGCAAATCGTTCGCCGGGATCGCGCGCGAGACATCTGTCTATCGCGGCGGCCAGCACCGGTGACAGTCCGGGCGCGGCGCGGATCACGTTAGGCGCTTCCTCCGTCGCCTGCTTCAGCAGCAGCGCCGGCACGTTAGGCGCCTCGAAGGGAAGTCGGCCGCTCACCGCGAGATAGCCGACCACGCCGAGCGCGTAGATGTCGCTGCGGCCATCGACCGGCTCGTTCGCGGCTTGCTCGGGACTCATGAAGTGCGCAGTCCCCGTGATTTTGCCCCGGTCAGCTTCGGGGCCGGGGGCCCTACCGCCGTGCGCGATGCCGAAGTCAGTGACCAGCGCGCGGCCCGTGCTCGCTTCGAGCAGGATGTTGTCCGGCTTCACGTCGCGGTGCACGATGCCGCGTCCATGCGCGTAGGCGAGCGCCCAGGCGACTTCGCGCAGCACGCGTGACGCGTCGACCGGCGCGAGTGGGCCGCGAGTGCGGAGCCGCTCGCCTAACGTCTCGCCCTCCACGTAGCTCATGACGAAGAAGACGAATCCGTGCGTCTCGCCGACGCGATGGATAGGAACGATGTGCGGGTGCGAGAGGCCGGCCGCCGTGCGGGCCTCCCGCAGGAACCGCTCGCGCGCCTCCGCGGTGTGTGCGAGGTGCGTCGGAAGAACCTTGATGGCGACGTCACGGTCTAGCTGCACGTCGCGCGCAAGGTAGACCACCCCCATGCCGCCTCGACCGAGCTCGCGCTGGAGCGAGTATTCACCAGCCAGCGCTGCCTGCAGATCCAGGAACTCAGCGGATGGATTGGTCACGACTTGGATACGCCTGGGGCGTCGGAACGTTTCTCACCAGAATACGGGATGCGCGGCACATGAAGCCCGCAGCCAGTGGTCGCCCGGCTGAAGCGAACGGCGGCCCACTTGTGGAGCGCTTCAATCGGTAGGCACAATAAGAAGGCGCCCAAGGCTGCGACCGAGCCGATGAAGTAAACGGCCTCGACACGGATTCCTCGTTAGGCGGCGCTGGGTCTTTCCACATCGGAGCCATTATGGAGCGCGCAATTCCAGTCCTTCCAGGGGACAGTGTCCAGATCGCAAAGGACTTCTATGTGAATCGCCTGGGGTTCAGAGTACGCTTCGAGGCCAGCGAAGACGGCACAAATGGCCTTATCGGTTTTGAACGCGGCGGCATCTGTTTGACGATCGACTGTCCAATGTCCGGTCATGGCCGGAACGCTTGCGCGGCGCTGGAAGTTGAAAGCGCTGACGCATACTACAATGAATGGAAAGACAAAGTGCCGCTGCAGCGTCCGCCGATCAACGAACCTTGGGGCGGCCGCACTTTCGGCGTACAAGACCCATTCGATAACACAATTTTCTTGATCGGACCCATCGTGTAAGGTGGTTCGTTAGGCTAGTCGCGTGGCTGCTTGCCAGCGAGCTGCTTGCGGTATCTTGTTTCTGCGCTGTCGATAAAGGCGAGATAGCCAGCTCGATCGATGAACGTGCCTCAGGGCAGCCTCTTCGCCTTGCTCTCGGCTTGCCTCACTTCGGCCCGGTCTTCACTGGCGGGTAACGCATGCTTCTCCGCCATCCTGGCCAGCGCCAGCGAACCCGCGGCCGAGACTGCGCTCATTCCAGTGATGGAGCCAGTGACTAAGAAAGGCAGCCACGTCGGGAGTGCGGGGTTCACGGACCCCAGGACGAATGGAAGCACGCCCACCAGCAGACCGGCCACCGCACCCCAGGCGCCGAATCGGGGAATCGACAACTGATCGAATCTGCGACTGCGCGCTGCAATCCCAAGGACGACGGAGAAAATCACACCGCCAATGAAGCCGGGGAGCGTCCCCACAAGCATCCACGGTTCATCCATGGACCCATCCGGATCCACGATCTCGCCAATCAGCAAACCAACGGGCGCCCATGCCACCGCCCAGATCAGTCCCATCCCGATCGCACCCCGGATGCGTCTCAACCACTTCGGCATTGCTACCTCACAATCGGCGTCGCTGCCTCAGGGCAATCTGTGGGCGGCGTGTACTTCGCCACCAGCCGACGCGCTCGCGCATCGCCGAGGTTCCAGGTGCGCCAGCCACCGCGCCGCTCACCGGACCATCGCGCCTCGAGCATACCCGCGACGCGGCAGCGCTCCTCGTTAGGTAGCGTGGGCAGCTGCGCGATCAATGTGGGAACGGCGTCGGCGCTGAGCGTGCGCAAGTAGTTGCCGTCGAACTCGGCGCCGGACGCGGCACGGCGGATGTTGACGCGCGCGATCAGCGCGTGCGGGTTGAGCACGTGCAGTGCGGCGATGCTTGCGAGGCCGCCAGCGATTGCGCCGAACGCGAAGCCGCGCCGCCGGCCGCGCAGCACAGTGGTCGCGAGCCAGCCGAGCACGAAGGTCAGCCAGACCATGAAGACGCTCACGTACAGCCGCTGCTCGGTCAGGCCGTACGCGTCCTGGTAGAGCTTCATGCGATACGCGGCGGACGCGAGCACGCCAGCGAGCAGCACGACGAGTAACGTCGACGTCGCGCGCAGCATGCGCCGCGCGCGGGTGACGTCTTCCGCGGCAGCCCAATCCGCGACGAGCAGCACCGGCACGACGAGCGCGGCGACTGCGACAAGCTCGAAGAAGCCACGTCGCGCGTAGTCGGCGTAGCTCAGACCTTCTGTGACCTCCACAAGGCTGGCGCCACCGAACAAGTAGCGCACCTGCACAGCCAGAAAGACGAGGAACAGCACGTTGAGCAGCGACAACGCGATCGCGATCTCCGACGGCTCCAGCCCAGGCCGCGGGATGCGCACGCTTTCCATGGCGGCTTCGTCATCCACTGAAAACGCACGCAGATAGCCGCTAGCGAACCACGCGATCACCGCGGCGAAAGCGAGGTGCTGGAGAAGTGGCACAATGCCGCCGAATAGCGCCTGTAGTCCGCGCTCGAACACGGCGTCCGCCGACGCGAGCAGCACGGTGAGCACGAGCAGCGGCAGCAGTGCCATAGCAATGCCGCGCGCGACCATGCGGACATACCGCGGCCGCGAGCGCACAACAGTGGAGTCGGGGACGTCCGGTCGACGCGCCGGACCGACGCTCCAGCCGAGCGGGCCGATCGCGATCAGCGCCCCAACACGTACGGCGGCAGCCGCTATTTCCACGATTTGCGCCGGCCTTGCCCACGCGAGCGCGCCGCGGCCAGCCGCGAGGCCGATCAGCACGAGACCCGAGAACAAGCAAAAAACGGCGAGCGACTCGGCATCTCGGAGCACGAGCAGGCCAGCAAACACGACGGCGCCACCAACTAGCCACCACGTCTCTCGCGAGACCGATGTCTCTCGGCGCCGCGACACGAGCCAGATCGCAGCCGTGCCTGCAACCGCCCACAGCGCGACGTTTAGCCCGGGTCGGCCCGGGACGCGCACGAGCTGATCGGCAAGCAGGCCCAGTAGTATCGCGCTCGCGAGCGCCGTGTCGCGGATGGATCGCTTTGGCATCAAGTACTTTACAACATAAAGGGAAATCCGTCAACTGCAGGCGTGGCCGGGCGTTGCTGCGCCGGCGCTCGTTTGGCTAGACGTCGCAGGGGTCGAGCGTCTGTAAAGCGCGGTCCAGCGCTACTGCACCGATAGCGTCCGCGAAGGATT
>CBQVAZ010000096.1:0-9784 GCA_967720205.1 uncultured Gemmatimonadaceae bacterium
GATGAGATCAGGAACTTCCGGCAGTGGGGGAGCAAGACACCCGGGCACCCCGAGCACGGCCACACACCCGGCGTCGAAACAACGACGGGCCCGTTAGGCCAAGGTTTCGGGAACGCGGTCGGCATGGCCGTCGCCGAAGCGCAGTTGGCCGCGACGTTCAACAAGACCGACAATCACATCGTCGACCACTTCACGTGGTTCATCTGCAGCGACGGCGATCTGATGGAAGGCCTGTCGCACGAAGCGGCAAGCTTCGCCGGGCACCAGAAGCTCGGACGCCTGATCGGCTTCTACGACGACAACAACATCACAATCGACGGCAGTACCGATCTCGCGTACTCGGACGACGTTGCCAAGCGGTTCGATGGCTATGGCTGGCACGTGCATCGTGTCGACGACGTGAACGATCTCGCTGCGCTGGAATCGGCGATCGCCGCATGTAAATCAGAGACCGATCGCCCTTCGCTCGTTATCGTCAAGACGCACATCGGCTACGGCTCGCCGAACCGGCAAGACACGGCCAAGGCTCACGGTGAGGCGTTAGGCGCCGAGGAAGTCAATCTTACCAAGAAAAACCTGGGATGGCCAACGCTGGAGCCATTCTGGGTGCCGGAAGAAGCGCTCGCTCACTGGCGCACGGCTCGTGAGCGCGGCGCCGCAGGCCACGATCAGTGGCGCAGGCAACTCATCGCCTACGCCAAGGCGTATCCTAACGAGGCCAAGGAATTCAGCCGTCGAGTCGTGCTACGCGATCTCCCGGCCGGCTGGCAATCCGCACTGCCGACGTTCACAAAGGAAAACGGCAGCGTGGCGACTCGTGCCGCGTCAGGCACCGTGCTCAACGCTATCGGCCTCAAGATCCCGGAACTGTTTGGCGGATCCGCCGACCTCACGCCGTCCAATAACACGCTCATCAAGGACGCCGGCGTCTTCTCGCCGGACAATCGCACCGGCCGTTATGTGCACTACGGAGTCCGCGAGCACGCGATGGCCTCAATGATGAATGGGATCGCCCTTCACGGCGGACTAATACCGTATGGCGGTACGTTCCTCATCTTCTCGGATTACATGCGGCCATCGGTGCGGCTCGCGGCGCTCATGGGCGTGCACGTCGTGTACGTGTACACACACGATTCGATCGGCCTCGGCGAGGACGGGCCGACGCATGAGCCCATCGAGCATCTGAGCGCGCTGCGCGCGATTCCAAACATGACGCTCATCCGGCCGGCAGATTCAGTCGAGGTCGTCGAGGCCTGGCGCATCGCGCTGACGCACAAGACAGGCCCAGTGGCACTGGCGCTCACCCGGCAGAAGCTCGCATTCATCGATCGGGCCGCGTTAGGCTCGAAGCCGGAGGATGCCGCGCGCGGCGGATACGTTATCGCCGGCGCCGACGCCAACGACGTCGCGGTTCTCTCGAGCGGCTCCGAGGTCGCGATCGCGCTCAAGGCGCGCGAGCTGCTTGCGGCCGATGGTATTCAGGCGCGCGTCGTGAGCATGCCGTGCCACGAGATCTTCGCGCATAAGCCCATCGAATACCGGAACTCGGTACTGCCACCTAACGTGAAGCGCGTCGCCATCGAGGCTGCACACCCGATGTCCTGGTATCGCTGGGTCGGAATCGACGGCGCCGTCGTCGGGCTGGAGCGGTATGGCGCTTCCGCCAAATACGAGGACATCTACAAGCACCTCGGCATCACGGCCGACGCTGTCGTGCAGGCGGTGAAGCGCGTGCTAGGTCGTTGAACCGCCTGGCCACGGATTGTCGGGCAGCACGATCCGGTCTGCGCGGCCCTTCATCGCGCCGTCCAGATGCAGGAGCGCCAGGCCCACGCCTGCCGCGCCCTGCATCATTCCCGTCTGTGCGACGACGACGTCCGGCGACACGCGATTCTCGGCCTGAACCCATTTGAGGCCTTCGCCGTCGGCGGTGGCTCTGCCTAACGCGTTGTCCATGACTTTCCGGGCGAACGCGAGGTGCTTCGCGTCACGCGTCGTGCGATAGAGCGACGTGAAGAACTCCACGACGCCACAATTCCCGCAGCACTGACTGATGTTGTTCCAGTAGCCGGGACTCTGCTCCGGAACGCCGCTGTCGACAATCCCCTGGGCCAGGTGCGGCACTTCTCCGCGCAGCGCCTTGTACTTCGCCGACCGGCCTAGTCGCTCGTAGAGCCGCGCTGTGCCGGCTGGGCCATGACACCAGCTCAGATAGTAGAGCGACTCGTTCCCTGGCTCGCTGTGAAAGACCTTCCAGCCGTCGTTGGCAGTGCGCGTCGCGACATTGCGCAGATAGGTCGCGCCCTGTCCTGCGACATCTATTAGATGATCGTCCTTCACACGCTCGGCGACTGTCGCGACGAAGTACGATACGCCGGCCGTGCCGTGCGAGAAGTTGGGCATGCGCCGCGCAAACGTCGGATTCATTGCCCATTTGAGGCCGCCCTGCTCGGGTGTGCCTAACGTGGCAGCTCGACGAGCCGCGCGAACGGCGAGATCCAGTAGCGCGGGGTCGTTGAGACGTTCGTGCAGCGCGAGGAGCGTCAAGCCAGTGCCTGCGTTCCCCGAGATGATGTCGACAGTAGCGCCCCATTCCACGCCGTCGTCAATCGGCTTCGCCAGACGCTTGACGTGCTCGACTGCACGAAGGGCGGCCGCCTTGTACTTGGCGTCGTTTGTCGATCGATACGTCTCGTACAGCACATAAGCGAGGCCGGCGACACCCACGTACAGTCCCGTGCCCATTTTCTCGACGTTCTCGTTAGGCTGCTCCAGCGCGCCGACGATCGTATCGGCCGCCTGCGCAGCATCGGCCAGCGCCTTGGAGTCGCCCGTCGCGTGCGCGTACTCGAGCAAGAAGAGCACGACGCCCGGCATGCCATTGTACAGATCGTACGACTCCGACTTTGGATTCAGCGGATCGGCGGCCCAGGTGAGGCCATTCGCGCTTCGTTGTGCCGTCGCGGCGAGCCACGCTCTGGCACGCGTTGCCGCCTCGAGGTAATCGCTCTCGCTCTCGCCCAAGAAAGTGAGCGGTCGAAATCCGGACGGCAGAACGGTGAGCGCAGCGACAGACGCCAAGCCTGTCTTGATCGCGTCGCGACGCGTGAGCGAGTGGGAGTCGGCGTTACACATGCGATCAGTCTGCACTGTTCACTTCCCCGTTTCCAGTACTATTGTCCCCGCTCTCCACGAACACATGGGGCATCGCATGGCCAGAATGCTTTCGGGGTTGGTCTACGTCGGTATCAAAACCTCCGTCCTCGCGCTCGATCGCAAAACGGGCGAGGTGCGCTGGACGGTGAAGCTCCCCGTGAGGTTCGCCGGCAGCTCCGTGGGAGGACTGGCGAATGTGTACTGTGATGGTGACGCGCTCTTCGCGTCCGCCGCCGGCGAGATCTTCTGCCTCGACCCAAAGACTGGGGGCATCATGTGGCAGAATCAGCTGAAGAAGATGGGGACCGGCTTCGTCAGCATCGCGAGCGAGGCGGGCGGGCAGCGAAGCTCAACGTCCACGGCGAGCGCGGCCGCGGCTATCGCGGCAGCGGCGGCGGCGCGCCAGTCGGCAATGTAGTCACCTAACGAGGGCGTCTATCGCCTAACTATTTCGAAGTGAAAGCGCTGCTCCACCAGCTGCCGGACGGCGTGGCCGCGGACGCGGGCTGGCACAAATCGCAACGCGGCCACGCGTTCCTGCACGGCGCGCGCGAACTCGGCGTGTGTCGCCTGCTGGATATCCACGCTCGCGCGCTCGACTCGCCCAGCCGTATCGACCACGAACTGCGCGACGACGTCGCCTGCGATACCCGCTCGCTCCAGCATCGGCGGATAACGCGGGGGACGCTGGCCGGGGATGAGCTCAACCGGCTGATCGACAGTCATCGCGGTCATCACGTCGTCCACGCTGCCAGCAGGTGTTAGCGAATCGCGAGTGATTGTGAAGCCTGTTGTCGCGAAGCTCGTGGCGATCTCGCCGATTGGTCGCGTCCGATCCAGGACATCGTCGATCCGGATATGATCAACTATCACGGGCGGCAGTCGAGGCAAGTCAGGGATCTGCGGCCGAGAATCCACGAGTGGGCGCGATGCGGTGCTCGTCGGTTGCTGCGGTTTCGGCGCGATGTAGACAACGCTCGTTGCCA
Organism: uncultured Gemmatimonadaceae bacterium; assembly: GCA_967720205.1. Taxonomy (GTDB): domain Bacteria; phylum Gemmatimonadota; class Gemmatimonadetes; order Gemmatimonadales; family Gemmatimonadaceae; genus DASYRX01. The sequence goes on from CBQVAZ010000096.1 coordinate 4,143, forward strand.
CAGGCTTGCTCATTCCAACCGACGTTCCCTGCGCGCGCGCCATTACGAGTCCCATCAATAGGATGCAGTGAGCGATGCCGCTCATGACGGTCGCCGCGCGGCGCCGTGGAGATCGTTTGCGTGATTCGAGCAGGGTGCCGAGCATGTGACGCCTTCCCAGGATGGCGATGTGCTCGCACTCTACGGCCGTCGCATGACGGGCCCATGTCGCGTTGATTACGCCCGCGTGAAGGGACCGTGAAGCTTCCCTGTCGCAGCGGTCTAGTGACGTTCGCGGACGCCGACTATATCCCTCTGACCTCTGACCTTTGACCTCGATACTGTGGATCAGTCAGTCGTTACTGCCGCAAAGAGCGCTTTCCCCGCGGATAGACCTGGCATCACACTCGGCGCCGTGGTGCACAAAGCCGAGTGCCACCCTGAGCCGATAGTGCGTGTTCCTCTGGCGATGATGAATCGCCACGGGCTCATCGCCGGAGCGACCGGTACAGGGAAAACGAAATCGCTGCAGCTCATGGCGGAACAGCTGTCCGCGGCTGGCGTTCCCGTGTTTCTGGCCGACATCAAGGGCGATGTCTCCGGGATCGGCGCGGCCGGCGAGCCTAACGAGAAAATCAACGCGCGCGTGCGCGATACGGGCTATGCCTGGGCGCCCGCGGCATTTCCGGTCGAGTATTTGAGCCTAACGGGGACGAAAGGAGCGCAGCTTCGCGCTACCGTCTCGTCCTTCGGGCCCTTGCTGCTCTCCAAGGTGCTCGGTCTCAACGAGACGCAGGCCAGCGTGCTCAGCATGGTCTTCAAGTACTGCGACGACAAAGGCCTCATGCTGCTCGATTTCCCGGATCTGCGGGCCGTGCTGCGGTACCTGTCAGACGACGGCGCCGACGAGCTCAAAGGCTACGGCGGGATGTCGCAGGCAACCGTTGGAGTGCTTCTGCGCGACATGATCGAGCTCGAACAGCAAGGCGCGGAGTCATTCTTCGGTGAGCCCGCCTTCGATCTCGACGACTTGCTGCAAGTCGAGCGCGATGGCCGCGGGCTCGTCACAGTGCTCGAGCTGCAGGACGTGCAGCAGCGTCCAGCGCTCTTCAGCACGTTCATGCTCTGGATGCTCGCCACGCTGTACAACGAGCTTCCTGAGGTTGGTGACCTGGAGAAGCCGAAGCTCGTGTTCTTCTTCGACGAAGCGCACCTGCTCTTCGACAACGCGAGCAACGCGCTGCTGGATCAGATCGATCAGGTCGTTAGGCTCGTCCGTTCCAAGGGCGTCGGCGTCTTCTTCATCACGCAGAACCCGCGCGATGTCCCGCAGACGGTCTTGAGCCAGCTTGGGCATCGCGTGCAGCACGCGCTGCGCGCCTTCACACCGGACGACGAAAAGGCGTTGCGATCCGCGGCGCGCACGTTTCCCAAGACACCGTTCTACGACATCGAGGAGACGCTCACTTCGTTAGGCATCGGCGAGGCCCTGGTGACGGTGCTTGGACCGACGGGTGTACCGACGCCGCCGTTCGCGACGCGCATGATCCCGCCGGCGTCGCGAATGGGGCCGCTCAGCGATGCCGAAATGCAGCAGCGCCTCGCCAGTTCGGAACAAGTTCGAGAATACGCCAAGGCTGTGGATCGCGAGAGTGCGCGAGAGATCCTCGCCGAGCGCGCGGCCGCCGCTGTCCAGGCCGAGTCGCAGAGCGAACGGGCTCCAACGGCTGGTGAGGTCCGAGGAGGGAGAACCACACAGCAGCCGCAGGGTACTTTCGAGAAGATCCTCAGGTCGCCGGTAGCGCGCGGTGTGGCGACGACTGTCGCGAGAGGCCTCCTTGGAGCGCTGCTTGGTTCGATGGGAGTTCGCAGACGCCGCGCACCGCGCAGGCGGTACTATTAGCGGGTGTCCCCTATGTGGCGTGCAAAAGTAGCGACGATCGCATGCCTAACGAGTCTGCCGGCGCTCCTCGGCGCGCAGATCGTGCGCGGCCGTGTGACAGAGAGCGGCTCAGGGAGCGCCGTCGGTGGTGTGCTCGTGTCGCTCATCGATCCGCGCACGCGCGCACAGTCAGTCAGCACACTCAGCGATCCCCAGGGGCTTTATGCGCTGCGCGCGCCGGTCGCAGGAACGTATCAGGTCGAGGCAAAACGCATCGGCGTTCGCCGCTTCGTGAGCCGCAGCATCGAGCTCGCGTCCGGCGAAACGCAGGTGCTCAACATCGCAGTGGAGGGTCTCGCCTACCGGCTGCCTGAAACCGTCGTCACCGGTGTAGCCGCGTGCAGAGGCGCGACGGCTGATGCTCCGCGCATCGGCGCCCTGTGGGATGAAGCGCGAACAGCGCTCGCGGCGACTCGCATCTCGCTGAGCGAACGCCTCTTTCGTGGAACCGTATCTCGTTATGTCCGCGATCTCGATCCGCGTACGCGTCGAGTCCTCAAGGAGGAAGGGCGTCAGATTCAGGGAGTGATGGACAAGCCCTTCCGTGCGGTGGATCCCGACTCGTTGTCGATTCGAGGATACATCACGACCGACGAAAGAAACGACAAGACGTATTTCGCGCCGGATGCCGACGTTCTCCTCTCCGATGCCTTCGTGAACGATCACTGCTTCCGCCTGGCGCCGCCGTCACGTCAACGGCGTGGGATGATGGGGTTGGCTTTCGCACCTGCTCCCGGTCGTCGCCTGCCTGAAATCGAAGGAACGATGTGGCTCGACGGCCGCACCTTCGAGCTCAGGCTCGTCGAGTTCAAGTTCGTGAACACGGGCGACTCGCCTGACGATGCCGTCGCCGACGGCGAGGTCCACTTCGAGAAGCTGACGAACGGCGCATGGGTTGTACGCCGCTGGTTCCTGCGACTTCCATACGGTGGCCGAGCAAGCACTCCTGTTACCGTGTCCGGCTCCACGCCGAACGTCTTCGTTCGTAGGGTCGGATACACCCTGCGCGAGGAGGGCGGGCACGTGACGACGGAGGCGATGCTTGATCAGACACAGCGCGCTGGCCTCGTCGGCACGGTTACTGATTCGTTAGGCAGCCCGCTCGGTGGTGCGGTGGTGCAGCTCAGCGGCACGCCGTACAAAACGATCGCCGATGCCCGCGGCGTCTACCGCCTGGAAGGCGTCTTACCGGGCACGTTCAATGTGATCGTGGAGCATCCGGCCTACCGTGCGTTCGGAGTCTTCGCCGCCGATGCTGAAGTGACGTTGCCAGCGGGGCTGGTGTCGCAACTTCAACTGAGCGCTCCGCGCACTCGTGAGCTGCGCACGCGCCTTTGCCCGTCCCACTCGCAAGCGTTCGACTCGGCGGACGTGCGCATCAACCTGATCGACAAAGCCGGACGACCAGTGACGTTCCAGATGCTGCGCCTCACGTGGAGCAAAGTCATGGACCTGAACGCCACACACGTCCGGTCGCAAGTGAACTACGCGGACAGCGAGACCGACCAACACGGGGGAGCTACCTTTTGCGGCGTTCCTTCACAGGTCGTCCTCCCGATCTTGCTGCTGGACGCGGACCGCAAGCGTACGGTGCGCGCTGATAGCGTTAGGCTCAGGGACCGCGAGCTCATCGCGATCACCGTCCGCGCGCCCTAATACCTCGCTCAACAATCAACAGCGGCAGCACGGACGAACGCGGACGGGCCGCGGACACCGCTGTTGTAAAAAGCAAAGTGCTGTCTCCGCGTGTGTCTTTGGGTTGTCTGCGTTAGTCCGCGCTCTCGCTTTTGATCTTTTAGAATCTGAACATGATGCCGATCTCCGGCGCGAAGTCCGTCGAGTTGGGCGTAAGACCCACTCCGGTCCCGGCCTTGAGATACGCGCGCGGTGAGAAGTGCCACTGCACCTCGTTCACGAACTCGACCTCATCCAGCTGATTCCCTTCGATCATCGAGAAGTAGCGCCATTTTGGCGAAAAGCGGCGCAGATACTCCAGCGCATACTCGCCGACGTCGAACTTGCTGTCCTCGCCATCCCATTCGAGCCCTAAGCGAAACGTATATGTGCCGGAAGGTTTGCCACGCGTTAGGCCGAAGCCGAGTTTGTATTCCCACGCGCTGGTGCCGATCAAGTCCCTGTTCTTTTGCAATGGGAACACGGTCTCGAAGTAACTGAACAGCTCCGGACGCGTCGCCGTTTCACGCTGGAAGCGATAACGAATCTGACCTTCCACGTCACCCAAGCCGGACTCGCGTATTCTGCTGGGCATCGTCGACGGGTCGTTAGGTGCTTTTCGCAGCTCAGCGCTGATTGTGGCGACCTCCAGCTCGAGCGCGAGATTGTTCGTAAGGCCGTAGCTAACGAAGAGCAGTCCTTCGGACGCGCGGTATCGGCCGCGATAATCCTCGCCCCCGACGTGCCCGAACTCTTCTGGCTTGTACTCGAGGTTGTGGTCCGCATACCACTCGAAGAACGGATACAGCAATAGCTCGCCTTTGCGGACGTACGTGCCGAACATCGACGTCGCCATACCCGTACCGCGGTCGCGCAGATGGGGCGGCTGCTCCTGTGATCTGAGTGTAGACGGCAGGGCAACGAGGCACAGCACGCAGCTGATCGTCAAACGTGCGGCAAGGGAGGACATGAGCCTTCCATAGAAGCGGACGCCATGGAACAGCTGACTGCTCGTCGTTGTGACGGCCTATTTCGCCAGGGCCCGGCGTAGCTCTTCGTTGTTGCGCGCGCACTTCGCGTGTGCGCTGCACACAATCTTCACACGCGACGTATCGATGCGCTGCCAGAGCGCCGTCATGCTCGCGCGACTCTGTATGGGATCATCTGACATCTCCGGCCGCGCGCCCTGGAAACCCGTGAAGGGACGGTAGTTCACCGCATCGCCTCCAAACAGGATGCCGCGAAAGAGGTATGCCGTGCTGCCTGGCGTATGCCCCGGCACGAGAAAGGCCCACAACGTATCGCTGCCTAACGCAAATGCCGTGTCTCGGCTGATGCCGATGACGGAGATGTCGCTGCTCTTAGGACGTTCGGTGAAGCTCACCCACTCGGCGCCGCTGGGCACGAGACCCTGGTACTGCGCCGTTCCGAAAAAGTAAGGCAACTCGGCCAGGCCGAGCACAAAGCGCGCAGTGCGCACGTTTGGCCATCCGCCAATGTGATCGCGATGCGCGTGCGTGATGAATGCAAAACGCACGTCAGATGGCTTGGCGCCGAGCCGGCGTGTGCCGCGTTCGAGAGCGGCTGCCGCCCCGGTCCAACCGAGGTCGATCGCAATGACGCCGCTGTCGGTCCTGGCCAGATAGATCATGCTGGCCCACGAGCCGCTGGTCGTCACCGCGATACCGTTAGGCGGATGCTGGATCCACTCTAACCCGCGTGTACAGGCTAGTGGGCCAAAGAGTAACGCGGTCTGGAGCCAGCCACGTGCCGCAAGCACAAACAAATAGCTCCGAGTAATCAGTCTCGAGTGCACAGTCCTCAGAATGACGCGGTTACATCGAATTCTGAAGACATTGAACTCAAGACTGATCACTCAAAGCTATTTGTTTTGTTATGCGCCTCGATATCGAACGGCCGCAGCGACGAACTCACTGAACACATGGCGCGTATCCTGATTCGCCATATCGAAAACTTCGGGATGCCACTGCACACCAACGCAGAACGGCGATCCGGGCAGCTCCACGGCTTCGACCAGGCCATCGGG
>CBQVAZ010000097.1:0-9765 GCA_967720205.1 uncultured Gemmatimonadaceae bacterium
GAAATCCTGGAGCTCAAGAACACCATCAACACGATGGTGGACCAGCTGAACGCGTTCGCCGCGGAAGTCACGCGCGTTGCGCGCGAAGTCGGTACCGAAGGGAAGCTCGGCGGTCAGGCGCAGGTACCGGGTGTTGCCGGTACGTGGAAGGACCTCACGGACAACGTGAACGTCATGGCCGCGAACCTCACCGAGCAGGTGCGCGGCATCGTGAAGGTCGTGACGGCAGTGGCCAACGGCGACTTGAAGCAGAGCCTAACGGTGAAGGCGAAGGGCGAAGTCGCGGCTCTCGCCGAGACAATCAACAACATGACGATCACGCTCGCGACGTTCGCCGATCAGGTGACGACCGTGGCGCGCGAAGTGGGCGTGGAAGGGCGTCTGGGTGGTCAGGCGTACGTGCCGGGGGCCGCAGGTACCTGGAAGGACCTAACGAGCAACGTGAACCTGCTGGCGGCCAACCTCACCGGCCAAGTACGCGCCATCGCGGACGTCGCGACGGCTGTGACGAAGGGCGACTTGACGCGCGCTATTCAGGTAGACGCGCGCGGTGAAGTCGCGGAACTGAAAGACAACATCAACACGATGATCACCAACCTCCGCCTAACAACGGAACGAAATACCGAGCAGGACTGGCTCAAGACGAACCTCGCGCGCTTCACGGGCATGTTGCAGGGCCAGCGCGACCTGGTCACCGTGGGACAGCTGCTCCTCTCGGAGCTGGTGCCGCTGGTCGGCGCGCACCAGGGCGTGATCTATCAGATGGACGTGGTGGACGAGCCGCACCTCAAGCTGCTGGCGAGCTATGCGAATGCGGCCGACATCGGATATCCCGATCGTATGCGAATCGGCGACGGCTTCATCGGCCAGTGCGTGCTGGAAAAGCGGCGCATGCTCGTGACCGATGTGCCGGCTGACGCGGTACCCATTGGCTCGATTCTCATGGGACAAGGCGTGTTGCCGCGCAACATCGTCGTCTTCCCGGTCATGTTCGAGAACGAAATCAAGGCAGTGCTCGGTCTCGCGTCTCTGCACGAGTTCGCGGCGTCACACCTAACGTTCCTCGAGCAGCTCACGGCCAGCATCGGCATCGTGCTCAACAGCATCGAAGCTACGATGCAGACCGAAGGTCTGCTCAAGCAGTCGCAGCAGCTCGCCAGTGAGTTGACTAATCGCCAGAAAGAGTTGCAGCAGTCGAACGAGCAGCTGGAGCAGAAGGCACAGCAGCTCGCCGAGCGCAATGTCGAAGTCGAGCGCAAGACTGCCGAGTTAGCGCTCACATCACGATTCAAATCAGAATTTCTGGCGAGCATGTCGCACGAGCTGCGCACGCCGCTCAATAGCATTCTGATTCTCGGTCAGCAGTTAGGCGACAACCCCGATGGCAATCTGACGGACAGGCAGGTCGAGTTCGCGCGAACAATTCACGCAGCTGGGACGGATCTTCTCAACCTCATCACCGACATCCTCGACTTCTCGAAGATCGAATCGGGAACGGTTACGGTCGATGCAGAGGAGATTTACTTCAGCAGTCTGATTGGAACTGTCGATCGCACGTTCCGGCACGAAGCTGAGAGCCGCGGACTCGCGTTCGACGTGCAGATCGATCCGCATCTCGGGCGCAGCATGGTCACAGACCCCAAGCGCCTGCAGCAGGTTTTGAAGAACCTGTTGTCCAACGCGTTCAAGTTCACGTCCACGGGCGGCGTAAAGCTCAACGTGTCGGTTGCACCGTCTGGATGGTCGGCTGAGCATCCGGTCTTGAACAACGCCCCGACCGTGGTTGCGCTCGAGGTGTCGGATACCGGCATCGGTATTCCGGGCGAGAAGCAGAAAATCATCTTCGAGGCCTTCCAGCAGGCAGATGCGGGAACCAGCCGCAAGTATGGCGGCACCGGACTCGGCCTCGCGATCAGCTCGAAGCTCGCTGCACTGCTAGGCGGCGAGATTCAGCTGCGGAGCACGCCTAACGTGGGCAGCACATTTACGCTCTTCCTTCCGCTGCGTTATGTCGGCCCGGCCACGCCACCCAGGCCATCCGAATTGCTAGCTGCCGAAGGCCAGCCGACGTTCGCCAGTCTCGCGAAGGTCATGCAACCCGAACGTGTCGTCGAACGTGTACCCGATGATCGCGACGGCCTATCGCCTGACGACTGGACGCTCTTGATAGTTGAAGACGACCCGCACTACGCCCGCGTGATCGCCGACCTGGCTCACGACAAGGGCTTCAAAGTCGTAGTGGCGCATACAGGCTCCGAGGCGCTCGAACTTGCGCGGCGCGTGAACCCAAGCGCCGTGTCGCTCGATGTGTTCCTTCCGGACATGTTGGGCTGGACAGTTCTCAGTCAGCTGAAGCAGGATCCGCTGACGCGACACATTCCTGTACAGATCGTCACGCTAGACGAAGATCGACAACATGGCCTGGCCCGCGGGGCATTCTCCTTCGTCACCAAGCCGACGAACGCTAGCGGACTGGACGACGCCCTAACGCGCATCAAGGAATTCGCATCGCCGCGCGCCAAGCGACTGCTGATCGTCGAAGACAACCCTTCTGAACAGCTGAGCATCGCCGAGTTGTTAGGCCACAAAGACATAAAGGTTGAGTGCGTCGGAACTGGCAAGGACGCGCTCAACGCGTTGCAGGCGAACCCCTACGACTGTGTCGTGCTCGACCTGCGGTTGCCTGACATGTCAGGTTTCACCGTCCTGGAAGCGATCCGGGACGACGCCGAACTGCGTGATATTCCAGTGGTGGTTTTCACTGGGAAAGAGCTCACGAGCGACGAAGATGCGCAGCTCAAGAACCTCGCGCGAAGCGTCGTCGTGAAGGGTGTGGAGTCGCCCGAGCGCTTGTTGGACGAGACGTCACTATTCTTGCATCGCGTTGTCTCGGATTTGCCGGCTGAAAAGCAGCGCCTGCTCGAGCGACTTCATGGTTCCGATGAATTCCTGATGAACAAGTCCGTGCTCGTCGTTGACGACGACGTGCGGAACATCTTTGCATTGAGTAGCGTGTTGGAACGCCGCGGGATGAACGTGCTCACGGCGACAACGGGTAGGGAGGCCATTGAAACCCTCGAGGCGACACCAAATCTGGCAATCGTCCTCATGGATATCATGATGCCCGAGATGGACGGCTATAAGACGATGCAGGCGATCCGGCAGCGCCCCACGCTACGACGTTTGCCGATCATCGCCCTCACCGCCAAGGCCATGAAAGGAGACCGCGAGAAGTGCCTTGAAGCAGGGGCGTCCGACTATCTTGCTAAACCCGTAAACACGGAACAGCTGTTGTCGGCGTTACGAATGTGGCTGCACCGTTAGGCACCCGGAGGTAATGTGAGCGCTGACGAGCGCGTCAACATTCTGCTGGTCGACGACCAGCCGGGGAAATTGCTGAGCTACGAAGCGATGCTCAGCGAGTTGGGGGAGAATCTGATCCGCGCCGAGTCTGCGAGCGAGGCGTTGGAGCAGCTCCTGAAGACCGATATCGCGGTCGTGCTTATCGACGTATGTATGCCCGAGCTAGACGGCTTCGAGCTGGCCTCGATGATTCGGGCGCACCCTCGATATCAAAAGACCGCAATCATTCTGGTCTCCGCCGTTCTCATTAACGACGTCTATCGCTTGAAAGGTTACCACGCCGGCGCCGTCGACTACGTCGGCGTCCCCGTGGTACCTGAGATCCTGCGCGCGAAAGTCGCAATCTTCGCCGACCTCTACCGCAAGAGCCGGCGGCTCGAGCGCATCAATGAGGAACTCGAGCAGCGAGTCGTCGAGCGCACGACCGAACTACGCGACAGCGATCGTCGCAAGGACGAATTCCTCGCGATGCTCGCACATGAGTTGCGTAACCCACTCGCTCCTGTGCGCAACGCGCTGCATCTGGTCCGCGCGACGGCGGACGATGGTGTGCGCAACAACGCCCTGGCCGTAATGGAGCGCCAGCTTGGGCACCTGGTGAGGCTCGTGGACGACCTGCTCGATGTGAGTCGCATAACGACTGGCAAGCTCGAGCTGCGAACTGCTAAAGTCGATTTGCGTGAAATCCTTCGTCAGGCAGTGGAAACGGCGCAGCCGGAGATCAGCCGCAAGGAACACACGCTGACGGTCGACCTACCGCCGACCGCACTGATTCTCAACGGTGACGCGACGCGGTTGACGCAGGTATTCGCCAACCTGCTGCACAACGCGAGCAAGTTCACCGATAAGACGGGCAGTATTCAACTCAGTGCACAGCGCATCGGCAGCGACGTGGCAGTGACGATCAAGGACAGCGGCGAGGGGATTCCCAGCGAAATGCTTTCGGGGATCTTCGAGATGTTCTCGCAAGCCGACCGCTCGCTCGAGCGACGTCATGGCGGCCTCGGGATAGGCCTAACGATGGCGAAGCGACTTGTCGAAATGCACGGCGGTGTCATCGTCGGGAAGAGCGACGGTCTCGGCTTTGGCAGCGAGTTCACCGTGCAGCTTCCGCTCGCCGCGGCTGTCGGAGCGCACGAATCGCCGGAGGTCTCGGGCAAATGGCCCGCGATGACGACGCGACGCATTCTCATCGCGGACGACAACCCCGATAGCCTCGAGAGCCTGGCGCTCGTGCTCCAGCTCAAGGGCAACGAGGTGCGCACCGCATCGGATGGCGCCAAGGCTGTAGCGGAGGCAGAGGCGTTTCACCCGGACGTTGTCCTGCTGGACATCGGCATGCCGCAGATGAATGGCTACGACGCGTGCCGCCACATCCGAGAGAGCGACTGGGGCCGCGGTATGCTTTTGATCGCGCTCACCGGCTGGGGGCAGCAGGAAGACCGCGAACGGAGCCGCGCCGCCGGCTTCGACTATCACTTCGTCAAACCGATTGATCCCGACAATCTCATGCGACAGCTCTCCAAGCACGCCGCACGAGTCGAGGCTCTTCGGACGGTGACATCGGCGTAGCGCCGTGGGTGCACAGACCTAACGCTGAATAAGCGCGATGGCAGATAGCGCAGCCCGAATCACGGGCGTGCAGCTGCGCCGCGCACAACTCGCTGATGCCGGCGAGGTCGCGAAACTGCACATCGCGAGTTGGCGCGTTGCGTACAGCGCCGAGCTCCCCGCCGATTACCTCGCGTCGCTGGACGAGGCCTCACGCGCAGAACAGTGGGTCGCGCGCATGTCGCGGCCGACGACCGAGGTGCTGCTCGCTGAAGACGGTCGCGACCTGCTTGGCTTCTGCGCACACGGACCGGTACATAACGCAGACGAAGACCTAACGAGCGCGTGGGAGATCTACAGCCTGCACGTCCGACCGCGACTGCGCGGCGGCGGCATCGGTACGATTCTGTTCCACGAAGGTGTGAACGGCGCGCGACGAGCGAGGGCTGGATACCTGGCGCTTTGGGTCGTCGCAACGAACGCTTCGGCGCGGCGTTTTTACGAAGGGAAAGGGATGCAGCCGGACGGCGCGCAGAAGGATCGCGAGCTTGCACCTGGGATAATCCTGCACGAAGTGCGATATCGCTTTTCGCTGGCGAGCCCGGCAGCCGACAGACGAGCTCGTTAGGCGCGCCCGACGGCGCCCGCATTGTTTATGCAGCGCGATCGCGCGAGCTTTTGTCGTACCGTAACACCATTCAAACGGCTGGTTATCGCGAGGAGGGAATTGATCATGGCGACCACGCGTCTCAAACGTCGTGTCTACGCGGGCAGCGCTCTGCTTGTCTGCGTCGCCTGCACCGATGCTGCGGTCACTTCACCCCATCCGCTTGCGTCAGACGTCGGGCTCGCGGTTGCCGATCCTGGGACTGAGCTGGCGAACTACATGGACGCGCTGAACGTCCAATTGTCGGCTCAGGGAGCCGGCTATCGAGCGGCGATAGCGGAATACGTGACATCTCCAGACAGCGGTGAGGCTGGCGGTACGGTGCTCGCCAAGTCGGTCGGCAACAAACGGCTCGACTTCGATTTCGTCCCGTTTGATCCTCGTCGGTCCTGGAGCGGTCCGAGTAGCGGTCCGGCGGATGACATCACCGAAGCGATCGATCAGACCGGAGACGCGGTGCCCGTCTTTGGTGTGCTCACGGAGCCCCAAACGACGGCCGCCATCCTCGCGGCAGCCGGCACGTGGCAAGCCCTCACATGCTCCGAGCTGCCGCTGTCGCTCAACCCGACTTTCGGTCTGGACGTCGGCGTGGTGGCGTTCCTGAATGGCTTGGGTGGAAGCGAGTTCGTTTTCGCGGATGTCCAGCACGCCGGCTGGCGCGATATCAACTTCGCCGGCGGCGTACTCGCCGTGACATTCACATTCGTCTTCGTCGACGACGACGGAAATCCGACCGACATCGACGGCAACAAAGTCGGCGACGCAGCGTTTCGAGAGATCTATTACGACCCGAGCTTCACGTGGCGCAATGATGGCGGCAACATCGACGTCCAGACCGTGTCGCTGCACGAGCAGGGTCATGGCTTGAGCCAGGCGCATTTTGGAACGGTGTACCGCAAGAACGATGGGACGCTACAAGCCGCTCCACGGGCCGTGATGAATGCGCTGTACGCGGGACCGTTGCGCGAGCTCCAGGGCAGCGACACCGCAGGGCATTGCGGCAACTGGGCTGTCTGGCCGATCAACTAATACGGTCCCAACGACACGGCCTCACGGCAAACCTACTCAGCGGGGCGAGGTTGGAACGGCACGAGCTGCCTAACGAGTTGAAATGGCGGCTCGGCCCGGGCTAAGTCGTCCTTCGGTGGCTCCACGGCCCCGACCAGTGACTTGAGTCACAGTCGGGGCCGTTTGACTTCCCCGCTGCCATCCGATAAATAGCCAACCGAGCGAAGCGGTAAGAATGACCGGCCGCGATGAAGGCTGCGCGCGTGCGAGCGTGACGCACGCCATACAAGTCGCGTCATTCGTGGAAGCGGATTCCACCGCATGTTGATGGACTCCATCCCTCGCCACGTCCACGCTTAGACCGCTAAATGGAAACCGCCCATTTTCTCCGAACAGTACCGTTGTTCGCACGTCTCGACGACGCTGAGCTCCAGCGCTTCGCCGATTTGACGCGGGAAAAGAACTATCCGAAGGGCTCAGTTATCGTCTTCGAGGACGACCCGGGCGATTCGCTGTTCATCGTCCGAGAAGGGCGCGTAAAGGTTGTTCTCATCGGCGAAGACGGCCGCGAAGTCATACTCGGCGTCCTCGGTGTCGGCGAGTATTTCGGCGAGCTGTCGCTGATCGACGACCAGCCGCGTTCAGCGCACGTTATCGCGATGGAAGAGACGACGCTGTGCGTCCTGCGCCGCGAAGATTTTAGGCGGCGTGTAGAGGCCAACGCGTCGGTCGCGTGGTCGTTGCTCGTGGAGCTGTCTCGCCGGCTACGACGCGCAGACGGAAAGATTCACGGCCTCGCGCTTCTCGATGTCCCAGGCCGGATCGCGCGACTGTTGCTCGATTTCGCACAGGAATCGAACGGCGGCGAGGCGATCGATAAGCCGCTGACGCATCAGACGATCGCGCACATGATCGGCGCGAGTCGAGAAACTGTGTCGCGCACGATTCGCGAGTTTCAGATCCAGGGATTGATACGCGTCGAGCGGCGCCGCATTTCGGTCGCGAATCGTCCAGGGCTCAAACAGCTCGCGCAAGCGCGCGTCTAGCGCTCGAGTACGGCACACCGGTCGTGACAATGCGCGTCCGCGCACTGTGTTGCATATCGCAGCATAACGATTAGCGCGGGCGCCATACCTTGATGACTGTCACCTAGAGTACGGCCGTGCCGCTTCGTCTGCGCTTCTGGGGTACTCGGGGCTCCGTGCCCTCGCCGGGTCCGCGTACGGTCCAATACGGCGGCAACACGACGTGCGTGGAGCTTCGCACAGACGACGACGAGCTCATCATTCTCGACGCCGGGACCGGCATTCGTGAGCTGGGGCGTTCGCTGGTGGCCGGCGCGAACGGCCACGCGATCCGTGGGGACATCTTCTTCACGCACGCGCACTGGGACCACATCCAGGGGCTGCCGTTTTTCACTCCGGCGTTTCAGCGCGGCAACAAGTTCACGTTGTGGGGAAACCCGGTGCTGCAGGAGAACATCGGAGTGGTCGTTAGGCAGCAGATGAGCCCCGTCGTCTTCCCGGTGGCCTTCGACGACCTGAGCGCACGTATCGAAGTGCGCGAGCTGACGACGCACCGCCATGCGACCAACGGCTACAGCGTGGAGGCGGCACGCGTGCGTCATCCTGGCGGCGCGTTAGGCTTCCGTTTCTCGTCCACCTCCGATCCCGCATCCTCGGTCGTATTCATTCCCGACAACGAGCTGGATGTGTTCGGGGATCAGGCCGAATCGGATGCCTCGCCGCCGGAGCAGTTGGTAAGCTTCGCGCGCGGCGCCAAGGTGCTGATTCACGACGCGATGTACACGGGCACGGAGTACATGGACCATCGCGGCTGGGGACATTCGTCCTTCCGCGACGCCATCGAGTTCGCCATCGCGGCCGAAGTCGAGACGCTCGTGCTCTTCCATCACGAGCCGGACCGATCGGACGAGGAGCTGGAGGATCAGCTCACGCTCTGTCGGACGATGGTGAACGAACGCGGAGGGAAGGTGCGAGTTCTGGCGGCGCAGGAAGGATCAGAGATCCTCGTCTAACCCACCGCACCACCCCTAACTAAAGCTATCAGACGCCAGCTGACAGTTTAAAGCTGTCAGCGATCTCCCAGAACTTCTGTTTGGGCGCCGAGCTCCTGTTTGGAACGCTTGCTGACAGCTACTAACTGTGACCTGGCGTCTGACAGCTTTAGTTTGCCTAACGAGTTGCTTTGCCCCAGCCACCACCACCCGGCGTCTCGATCGTAAGAACGTCTCCGGGAACGAGCTCGACCCTACACTTTGCCGGAAGCGTCTTGCCATTGAGCGAGTTGCGGCCCGGTGTCCCCTGCGCGCCCCCGGCAGCGCCGCGCGGCGCATAGCGCCGCCGCTCAGTGAGGAGCGTGGCTGTACATGGCTCCAGAACGCGATAGGACCGGATGACGCCGTCGCCGCCGCGATGTTTCCCGGCTCCACCGGAGTTTCGCCGCACGGCGTAGTGATCGACGCGAATCGGATAGGCGTGCTCCAACGCTTCGATCGGCGTGTTGCGCGTGTTGCTCATCGTCACATGCACGGCAGACGGCGCGTCGCCGCGCGACGTCGCGCCCTGACCTCCGCCTAACGTTTCGTAGAAGGTCCAGCCCGCGCCGCCGAAGGTCACGTTGTTCATCGTCCCCTGCCCTTGTGCCGGCGCGTCGATGCCTGCGTCGGCCAGCGCGGCAAAGAGCGTGTCCGTTATGCGCGTCGACATCTCGACGTTGCCAGCCGCGACGGCTGCGGGCCACTCCGCATTGATCGCCGAGCCCTTGGGAACGATAAGCTCGAGTGCGCGTGCGATCCCGTCATTCGTCGGCACGTCGTCCTCGAGCAACGTTCGCAGCACGAATACGGCCGCGGCCCTAACAACGGCGAACGGACAGTTCACGTTGCCGCGTACCATCGGCGACGTCCCGGCGAAGTCGAAGCGCAGCGTATCGCCACGCGCCTCGACACTCACGCACACGGCGACATCAGCATCGCTCACGCCATCGCCCTCCAGCGCGTCACGCGCGGCGCCGCGAACCTGGCCCAGCTCGGCGATCCGGCTGCGTGCGCGGCGTTCCGTATAGTCGAGCAGCGCGTCGCTCGCTGCCGCGAGCACATCGGCGCCTATGCGTGCTCGCAAGGCGCGCCAACCCGCCGCGCCGGCCGCGCACGC